>DATGVY010000220.1:0-2742 GCA_035299845.1 Streptosporangiaceae bacterium | reverse complement strand
CTAACGTCGCCAGCCAGGAGTCCCCGGGCGGCGGGCCGCCGTTACTTCCGGGGAAGGGGGCGACCGGCTCGTCATGGAGTCGTCGGCATTGTCCGGTCGGCTCCCCGCCCGGGGGCTCATGGCCAGAATGTCGGCGGGCCGTGACAGCCTGTCGCGCATGAGACCAGCGCTGAAGCCGGGCCTGCGGTGGGTCTGGCGCGACCGTGACACGCTGCAGATCGGCATCGACTCGCGGCGGGCGATCGCGCTCAGCGGGATGCGCGCCGCGGTGGCGGTGATCGGCCTGCTGGACGGGAGCCGGGACCGCGGACAAGTGATCGCCGCCGCGGCGGACCATGGAATCCAGGCGGAGGCCGCGGACCGCGTCATCGCTCTGCTCACGGCCGCCGGAACGCTCTGCGACTTTCCGGCGAGCACCATGGCCACTCTGCCGGACGACGCCCGGGTCCGGCTGGCCTCGGAGTTAGCCACGGCATCGCTGGCGCACGGCGACGGAGATGGTGGCGCCCGCGTCCTGGTCCGCAGGCAGGCGGCCGCCATCCGGGTGCATGGCACCGGCCCGGTCGGGTCGTGCATCGCCAGCCTGCTGACGGCGTCGGGCATCGGCCGCGTGGTGTCGGTGGGCCCGGTAACGGACTGTCCGCCCTCGTCGTGCCCACAGATACCGCAGCCCCCGGAGGCGGATGACTGGCCGCCCGCCACAGCTGGCCTGGCGGAGACGCCCCGGATGGCCCCGCGCGGGACGCCCCCGACCGCCGCGGGCGGGACGTCCCGGATGGCCTTGAGCTCGGGCGGGAAGCTGCCCGATCTGGCGGTACTGGTCGGCCTGCATGATCATGAGCTCGCCTCGGCGCTGGTCCGGGAACGTGTCCCGCACCTCGCGGCCTCAGCCAGCGAGGCGATCGGCGTCGTCGGGCCCCTGGTCGTTCCCGGGCAGTCGGCCTGCCTGCGCTGTCTCGACCTGGCCAGGACCGACCGCGACCCGGCATGGCCACTTATCCTCGCCCAGCTAGCCGGCCGCGAGCCGCATCCAGCGGCCTGCGACGCAGCCCTGGCCACCGCGGTCGCGGCGCAGACCGCCAGCCAGGCACTCGCCTTCGTTGACCGGGCCACACCCGCCAGTGCGGTCGTCAACGGCACCTTGGAACTCGTTCTGCCTGATTGGCAATGGCGCCGCCGGACGTGGCCGCCCCATCACAAATGCTCATGTAGCAGGCACTAGGCATTCTGCCGGAGAATGTGATCGTGAACGACCTACCTCGCCGTGCTGTAACGCGGACTGCGAAGCTGGCCAGCCTTCCGGCCGGGCTGGTCGGCCGGACCGCCCTGGGGCTGGGGAAACGGCTTGGCGGCCGGCCCGCCGAGATCGTCGCCGCCGAGATCCAGCAGCGCACCGCCGAGCAGATCTTCCGGGTGCTCGGTGAGCTCAAGGGCGGGGCGATGAAGCTCGGCCAGGCCCTGTCCATCTTCGAGGCCGCGCTGCCGCCGGAAATCGCCGGACCCTACCGGGCCACGCTGACCAAGCTGCAGGAGTCCGCGCCGCCGCTGCCCGCTCGTTCCGTGCATCAGGTGCTGGCGGCCGACCTCGGCCAGGCCTGGCGCGAGGATTTCCTCGAATTCGACGACACCCCGGCCGCTGCCGCGTCGATCGGCCAGGTGCACCGGGCCATCTGGCATGACGGCCGCGAGGTCGCCGTCAAGATCCAGTACCCAGGTGCCGGTCGCGCCCTGCTCAGTGACTTCACCCAGCTCAGCCGGGCAGCGCGGCTCTTCGGGGTGCTCATGCCGGGGCTCGACGTGAAGCCCGTCATCGACGAACTGCGCGCCAGGATCGCCGAAGAACTCGACTACCACCTCGAAGCGGCTTCCCAGCAAGCGTTCGCAGACGCCTACGCGGGCGACCCAGACATCTACGTACCGCCGGTAGTCCAGGCCTCCGGTCATGTGCTTGTCACCGAATGGATGGACGGCACACCGCTCTCAAAGATCATCAGCGACGGAACTCAGGAGGAGAGGAACCGGGCCGGGATCCTGTTCGTGCGGTTTCTCTTCTCGGGTCCGCAACGCACCGGGCTGCTTCATGCCGACCCGCACCCGGGCAATTTCCGGCTGCTGGACGACGGCCGGCTGGGCGTGCTGGACTTCGGCGCGGTGGACCACCTGCCCGACGGGTTTCCCCCGGCCATCGGCAGGCTACTGCGGATCATGCACGATGACGGCGACATCAGTGCCGCCGAGCGTGAACTCCGTGAGCAGGGCTTTCTCAAGGAAGGCGTCAACGTGGACGGGGAAGCCCTCCGCGCCTTCCTGGCACCGCTCGCGGAGCCGTCCAAGACGGAGACGTTCAAGTTCAGCCGCGCGTGGCTGCGCGGGGAAGCCGTTCGGGTGACCGATCCGCGCACCTCCAACCTGGGCCGACGACTCAATCTGCCGCCCTCGTACGTACTCATCCACCGAGTGTCCACGGAGGGCATCGGGGTGCTCTGCCAGCTTGAAAGCGAGGGGCTGTTCCGAGCCGAGATCATCAGCCGGATACCCGGCTATGCCGACGGAGAAGATAGCGGGCCCCGCGGCAGCGGAGAAGACACCGGGCCTCGGGACGACCGGGGTGCGGGCGCGGTGACGCCCGGCCGATGACGCCCGGCAGCCGCCGCACGCCACGCCGAGGGCCGCACGCCACGTCGGGCCGCACGCCACGTCGGGCCGCACGCCACGTCGGGCCGCACGCCACGTCGGGCCGCA
>DATGVY010000219.1:0-3746 GCA_035299845.1 Streptosporangiaceae bacterium | reverse complement strand
AACCGGCCGCGCGCATCGGTCGACCCGCAGCTCCGGGTCCCCCCGGCCGAGGCGGAGATCGAGCAGCTGTTCACCGGTTGGCGGGAGGAGCTGGCCACTTGCCGCAAGTTCGCGCCGACCGCCCGGAACTACGCGGCCGCCCGGCTGGAGGCCGACGTCGGCCTGTGGGTCAACGAGGTCCGCATGCTGGACCTGGACGATGTGCGCTGGGAGCTGGGCCGGTTCGGCAAGCTGAACGTCCGCCACGGCAAGGGATCCCGCCGACGTGGCCCCAAGCCCCGGCTAGTGCCCCTGATCAACGGCGCCGACCGCAACCTGCGCTGGCTCATCGAGGATGTCTGGGGGCAGTTCGACGACGACCATGAACGGCCTGGTGCCCCGCTGTTCCCCTCCGAGCGCAAGAGCCGGGACGGCTCTTCCTCGCGGGCGACGGCGAGCGTGTTCCGCCACTCGCTGGCCGAAGCCGCCGACCGCCACCTGCCCTCCTGGTCGGGCAAGCTGACGCCGCATGTCCTACGGCACTACTGCGCCTCCCAGCTCTACCTGTCCGGGATGAGCCTGTTCGCCATCCAGGAGCTACTAGGGCACTCCTGGACCGGGACGACCGCCCGGTATGTCCATGTCCACGGCACACACGTCGAGGACGCCTGGGTGGCCGGCCAGCAGCGCGCCGCCAACCGATGGAAGGGACTCAGCCGATGAAGTGGAACCTGCGGCTGGCCGCCGCCAACCGCGGCATCTGGAAGGCAAGCGAGCTGCAGCGGATGCTCGCCGCCCGCGGCCTGGAGATCAGCGCCGGGAAGATGTCGGGCCTGTGGTCCGGCAGCCCGAACACGATCCGGCTCGACGAGCTGGACGTCATCTGCACGGTCCTCGGCTGCGGGGTCGACGAGCTGCTGCTGCCCGAGCCGGGCAAGGTCCCGCAGCCGGCGCCGGAGGGCACCGCGCAGCCAGCCGCGGCCGCGGCCCGGGCGGTCACCCCGAGGGCGCGCGGGGGAAGGTCGCTGCCGCCCCGGTGAACTGCCTGCGCTGCGGCACGCCGCTACCCGCCGGGAGCCGCCGCGACCGCGTCTACTGCAGCAACAACTGCAGCGCGCGGGCCTCCGACTGCCGGCGCAAGAACGGGGCACCGCTCCCGCCGCGCTGGCAGCACCCGGCGCTCACGTCGGACATCCCGCTGCTGCGGACGGCGGCCGAGCGGGCCCGGCAGCTCGGCGAGGCCCACGACTGGTCCCGGTCCACCATCCGGTGCGCGATGGACGGCCTCACGGTCCTGCTCGAGGGCCGGCCTGACGGCGAGCAGGTCACGCTCACCGAGATCCGGGCCAGGACGCCGCGCCATGCCTCAGCCCCGCGCGTCGCCGAGGTCCTGGCCGGGCTCGGCATGCTCGAGGACGGCACCGTCCCGGCGGTCCGGTCCTGGATCGGCCGGCGCACCGGAGAACTCCCGCCGGGCTTCGCCGCGGCGGTCAGGGACTGGCTGCTGGTGCTGCTCAACGGCGACGCCCGGTCCCGGCCCAGGTCCGCCACCACCATCTACGTCTACTTCACGGCCGTCCAGCCGCTCATCAGCCGCTGGTCAGCCGACCGCGGCCACCTGCGGGAGGTCACCGCCGAGGACATCATGGCCGGGCTGGACAAGCTTCGCGGGCACCAGCTCTGCACCACGATCTCGGCGATCCGGTCGCTGTTCCGGTTCGCCAGGAAACGCGGCCTGATCTTCGCCAACCCCGCCCAGCGCCTGAAGGCCGGCGTCCCGGAGCCCAGCCTGCTGCCGATGACCGCCGACGAGATCAGGGCCGTCGAGCAGGTCATCACCCTCCCGGGACAGCGGCTGATCATCGCCCTGGCCGCCGTCCATGCTGCCCGCTGGGAGGCCATCCGTGCCCTTACCCTGGACGACCTCGACCTGCCCAGCCGGCGCATCGCGATCGCCGGCCACCCCCAGCGGCTCGGCGATCTCAGCCATCAGGCGCTGCGGGCCTGGCTTGACCACCGCCGCGCGGCCTGGCCGCACACTCCCAACCGGCACGTCCTGATCTCGAAGAGGACCGCCCTCGGGGACGCTCCTGTCAGCAGGGGCTACGTCAACTTCCACCTCAAGCCCCACGGCGTCAGCGTCGAGCGGATCCGCCGCGACCGGATCCTGCACGAGGCGCTGACCGGCCGGCCAGACCCGCTCCACCTGTCCTTGATGTTCGGCATCTCCGAGCGCCCCGCCAGCCAGTACGCGCGCATCGCCCGCGACCTCCTGGCAGAGCCGCCCGGCCCGGAGGAAGGCACCCAGCCCCACGATCGAGGAGAACGCGAGTGACCAGCCAGCTCAGCGCCGCGCTGCGCGCCGCAGCCGCGGGCATCCACCCCGACGAGGCCGCAGCAAGACTGATCATCAGCCACGCCGCCTTCCTGCGCCGCGAGGACTTCACCCGCCACATCGAGACTGCGGCCAGCATCAGCGACGGCACCCCGATGGCCTGGATCGACTGGGACGCCGTTATCACCGCACTCGACAGCGGCCGCCTTCCGGCCAGCGGCGGAGAGAGGCGCATCGTCCGGATCGCGGCCAGCCTCGCCGTCGGCCACCCCGTCAGCCTCAGCGACGCCATCCCCGGCCTCGACCAGCACAACCTGGAGCTGGTCACCACCGCCATCCGCCGCGCCGCCGGGCAGCGCCCGTGAACCTCAGCCTGGACGACGCTATGGAGCTCGGCCAGCTCCTACAGTTCCTGGACGACTGGCTCGCCACCGACCACGAGCAGCTCAGCACGTCCCTGGCCCGGTTCATCGGCATCGACGGCTACGGCGTCGGGACGCTGCGCGACGACCTCGCCCGGTTCATGTTCCTCCTCGGCGAGACCGACGGGGAAGGACTCTTCTCGCTGCGGACCGCCGAGTTAACCGAACCCGCCGTGCTTCCGGCCCCGGACGCCCGCTAGCGCCGTGAGTTCAGCGCGAGGAACCTTCAGTCCGGCTGAACTCGCGGAGGTCGTGTCGGTAAGACTGCTGTCACCAGGTACACGCGATTGCGTCGAGCCTGCTCAGCGCAAGGCCGGTCAGCTCGCTGACCGGCCCCGTCGGCGGCGTGCAGCGCGGATCTCGGCGTCGGCGACCTTGTCGGCCAGCAGGGTGTAGACCTGGGTGGTCTCGGCGGAGGCGTGGCCGAGGCGGCGGCGCACGACCTCGATGGAGACGCCGCTGTTGATCAGCTCGGTGGCGTGGGCGTGGCGGAGCTGGTGGATGCCGATCCCGGCGCCGGCGGCGGCGCAGTACTTCTTCCACCGGCTGTGCGCCGCGTCGTAGGACAGCGGGCCGCCCCGGCCGTTGATGCTGGCGCGGAACAGCGGCCCGGACGTGTACCCGGACCGGGCCAGGTAGAGCCTGAGCAGCGCGACGTAGCCGTGGACGTCGAGCAGCACGGTGCGGACGGTGCCGCCCTTGCCGTGGACGCGGGCGTGCTCGTCGTCCGGGCGCAGGTCCAGGTCCTCGACGTGCATCCCGCAGACCTCCGAGGCGCGGGCGCCGCAGACGTAGGCGGTCTCGAACAGCACCCGGTCCCGCAGCACGTCGACCGGCACGTCCTTGCGCGGCCGCCGGGAGCAGATCGCGTCGAGCACCGCCGCGACGTCGGCGGCGGTCGCCGGCCTGGGCAGCGTCCTGGGAACCTCGATGGCATCGATGCGGTCCATCGGGCTGGCGTCCAGCAAGTCGTGCCTGACGGCCCACTTGGAGAACGAGGCGACCGCGGC
>DATGVY010000218.1:0-2581 GCA_035299845.1 Streptosporangiaceae bacterium | reverse complement strand
GCAGCCGCATCCCGACCTTGGTCGCCCCGGGCTCGTGCGTGGCGACGACGTCGAATCCCTGGTCCCGCAGCCAGATCGCGAGCAGCCTGGCCTGCGTGGACTTGCCCGCACCCTCGCCACCCTCCAGCGCGAGCAGCAGCCCGCGCCGGACCTGTGGCGCGCTCCCGTTGGCGTGCCCGGGCACCGGCCGGAATTCCTCGCCGCGGAACACCGCGGACAGATCGTCGAGCAGCGGCACGCCCCGACGGTCATCCATGTGCCGGTAGGAGACGACACCGAGCACGACGGCGACGATGGCGGCAAGCAGCAGCACCAGGTTGTCGCCGATGCCGCCATAGCCCAGGCGGCCGATCCGGACGAAGTCGGCGCCCGTCACGCCGTGCACGAGGGCAGTGATCCCCGCGGCCAGCGACGGCGCGATGGCGATCACGGCGAACAGGATGACCCGGATCGCCGACTGCAGGAACGCGAAGGTCCGGCCGCGCGTGTCGTCATCCACCTCGAGCCCGACGATGGTGTACCCGGTCACGTAGGCGATGCCGGCGCACGCGCCGAGCAGGATCACCAGGACGATGGCGACGACCAGGTTCGGGATCAGGCCGATGAGCGCCAGCGGCACCGCGGCGGACGCGATGGCCAGTCCGAACAGCCGGCGCCTGCTGAAGCCGCGCAGGATGCGCAGGCCGAGGAACATCCCCGCCGCCAGCCCGACGAAGATCGCCGAGAAGACGACGCCCCAGCCCGCGTTGCCGCCGTGCAGGGTGCTCCTGACGTAGGCAGGGCCGAGGCCGACCACCACGCCGCCGGCCGCGAACGCGCCGACCATCCCGAACACGATCCCGCGCACGACCCGGGTCTTGCCGAGGAACCGCCAGCCTTCCCAGATGGCCTTGGCCACGGAAGGCGCGGAGATCTGGCCGCGGGCCTGGCGCTTCGGGATCTCTCTGAGCAGGAAGATGGTGACGGCGGAGACGACGAACGTGGCCGCGTTGAAGTAGATCGCCAGGTTGACCGGGTTGGTCGTGAAGTAGTGCGACAGCGAGCCGAGCATCCTGGTTACCAGGGCGAGGACCGCGAACAGCAGCCCGGCCACCGGCGCGGTGCCGTACGTGGTCAGCAGGCTCAGCTGATTGGCCTGCTCAAGGCGGTCGGGCGGCACCAGATTCGGCACCGAGGCGTCCTTGGCCGGCGTCCAGAACAGCGAGGCGCTGGAGGCCAGGAACTGCACTACGTACATCCAGGTCAGCTCGTCGACCAGGTGCAGCCGCAGGTTCAGCGGGATGGACAGGTACAACACGGCGCGCACGATGTCGCCGACGATCATGTTCACCCGGCGGTCGAACCGGTCGGCGATGGCCCCGGCCAGCGGGCCGAGCACCAGCGCAGGCAGCAGCGAGGTCAGCCAGACGCCGCCGACCGCCGCGTTCTGCTGGACGAATCCGTGGCCCCTGGTGAGCTGGCCGGCCAGTGCCGTCAGCGCCAGCAGGCTCAGCCAGTCCCCCAGGCTGGACAGCGACAGCGCTAT
The DNA here is from genome assembly GCA_035299845.1 of Streptosporangiaceae bacterium. Lineage (GTDB taxonomy): Bacteria > Actinomycetota > Actinomycetes > Streptosporangiales > Streptosporangiaceae > Palsa-506. Next base: position 1,056 of record DATGVY010000218.1, on the reverse strand, counting down.
CCAGAGGCGCCGGAACGGCCTGATCGCCAGGGCACCGGTCCGATCTCCCAAAGGGGATCTAAAGTTCACTGCGCCAGGGTATCGGCAGATCGCTGCAGGGACACGGCGCTACGGCCGGTAAGTCCGCCGCCGGGGAAAGCGGCCATTTACCCGCGGTTGCCCCGGGCCGGGCTTCCGGGGCCGCGCGCGGTGCCGGACCGCGCTCCGGTCCTGGCCGCCCGGGCGGATCCGGCCGCCTTGCGGCGCGGGGCTGGCGGGCCGGCCGCCCGCCGCTCGGCCAGCAGCTCGGCCGCGCGCTGCAGCGTCACCGATTCCACCAGATCGCCCTTGCGCAGCGAGGCGTTCGTCTCGCCGTCGGTGGCATACGGGCCCCACCGGCCTTCCTTCAGCACGATCGGCCGGCCGCTCGCGGGATCCTCGCCGAGTTCTCGCAACGGCGGCGCGGCCGCCGCCCTGGCCGCGCGGCCGCGCGGCTTGGGCCGGGCGAAGAGGTCCTTGGCCTCGGCCAGCGTCACGGTGAACATCTGCTCCTCGCCGTCCAGCGAGCGGCTGTCCGTGCCTTTCTTGACGTACGGCCCGTAACGGCCGTTCTGCACCGTCACCGGCTCGCCGTCGAGCTCACCGAGTGTGCGCGGCAGCGTCAGCAGCCGCAGCGCGTCGTCCAGCGTCACCGTGCCAAGCTCCATGGACTTGAGCAGCGAGGCCGACCGCGGCTTCGCCGACGCGGGCGCGTCCTCGCCGAGCACCTCGGTGACGTACGGGCCGAACCGGCCCGCCTTGGCCACGACGGCACGCCCGGTCGCCGGGTCGGTGCCGAGCTTGATGTCGCCGCTCGGCCGCTCCAGCAGCTGGCCGGCCAGCTCGGCGGTCAGCTCGTCTGGTGCGGTGCCGTCCGGGATGTTGACCCGCTGGCCGTCACGCTCCAGGTAGGGGCCGTACCTGCCGACCCGGATGACGATGTCGGTGCCGGCCAGCGGGAACGAGCTGACGTCGCGCGCGTCGATGTCGGCCAGGTCGCTGACGAGCTCCTTGAGCCCTTCCTCCTTGGCCCCGTCA
>DATGVY010000217.1:0-2694 GCA_035299845.1 Streptosporangiaceae bacterium | reverse complement strand
AGCGGTCGGGCCGGCCCGCGATGCCGACGGCGATCCCGTCGATGAGATCGTCGAAGTCGAGCGGCGGTAGCTGGTCCGATCGCGGCCGCATGTGCACCATGTCACCGTCGTGCAGGCCGAGCGCGGCGACGCTCAGGTCCTCCCGCAGCGGCGGATCGCCGAGCCGCTGCAGCACCCAGCCACCGTGCTCCAGCCCGGCGTCGGCGAGGCCGTCGCCGAGATGGCTGAGCAGAGCAGGCAGCAGGTCGATGAGCGGCACGTGCGCTGGCACGGCCAGTTCCACGCTCCGGGACGGGCCGCACACAGTCAGGCGGCACAGGTCGTCCACTATCCCAGCTGACGCCCCGGCTTCCGCCGCGGCGTGCTCTCCGGCGCTGGCAACGGGCCCCTCGGCGGCCAGCCCCCTGCTCTTGCCGGCTGCCGCGCCTTCCGTCAGATGGCCGCCGCCGCCATTCAGTGCCGGCTCAGGCGAGTTCTCGCTCATGCCTGCCTTACGGATGGACCGGCGCGCAGTCTTCACCGGATAACAGGCAGCTCGTTTGACGGCTCCGTGGCCCCCTGCGCGTATTGGTGCAGAGACCAGCAACGAAGAGGACCGCCACGATGAGCACAATCTTGTTCCGGCGACCGGCCCGGCGGCAGCCGCCGGAGATGCCCACAGGCGAGTTGTCCCTGCAAGAACCGCCGGTGATGGCCGAGGAACCCACCGGCAACCTGTCGCTGCTGCTGACCTTTCTGCCCATGGCACTGGGATCGAGCATGATGATCCTGCTGTTCGTCAGGCCCGGCGCGGGCGGATCGACCACCTGGATCGCAGGCGGCCTGATGGTGGTCACGACCATGTCCATGATGGTCGGCCAGATGGGCCGGACCACCGGCAGCCGCAAGCGGCGCACCAAGGGCGAGCGCCGTGATTACCTGCGCTACTTGACCCAGACCCGGCGGAAGGTCCGACGGCAGGCCGCCGAGCAGCGGCAGTCACTGTCCTGGCTGCACCCCGAGCCTGGATCACTGTGGTCGATCGCGCTGAGCAACCGGCTCTGGGAACGGCGGCCGGCGCACCACGACTTCGCCGAGGTCAGGATCGGTACCGGGCCGCAGCTCTTCGCAGTCAAGATCAACCCCATCCAGACCAAGCCCGTCGAGGACCTGGAACCGCTGTGCGCCAGGGCGCTGCGCCGGTTCGTCCACGCCCACGTGACAGTGCCCGACCAGCCGGTCGCGGTGTTCATGCGCGGCTTCGCGCAGATCCTGCTGCGCGGCGACAGCGGGCTGGCCCACGGCATGGCTCGCGCGTTGCTGGCCCAGTTGTTCGCTTTCCACGCCCCCGAGGATGTCCGCATCGCGGTGTGCTGCGGGGAGCAGGCCGCCCCGGACTGGGAGTGGGTCAAGTGGCTGCCGCATTCCCAGCATCTGTCCGAGGCAGACGCGGCCGGGCCGGCCCGGATGCTGCGGCCCGAGCTCACCGAGCTGATCGCCATGCTCGGCCCGGACTTCGCCAACCGTCCCCGGCACGAGCCGGGGGCGGTCCCCAACCGTGACGAGCCCTACGTGGTGATCGTCCTCGACGGCGGGGAGATCGGCGAGGAGACCCGCCTCACCGGCGCCGGGTACCGCAACGCGGTCCTGATCGACGTCGGCCAGACCGTGCCGTGGCGGCACGCCCGGCGGGTCCTGCGGCTGGACGTGACGCCGGAGGGCCTGGAAATGGTGCAGGCGAACCGGTCGGGCAAGGAAACGCGCAACTCCATCGGGCGCGGCGACACGCTCAGCGTCGCGCACGCGCGGGCCTGCGCACGGATCATTTCCCCGTTCCGGCTGGGCGCCACCACCGAGATCTCCGAGCCGCTGGCCACCGACTTCGACCTCACCAACCTCCTGGGGATCGGCGACGTCGCCACCTTCGACCCGCGCCCGCAGTGGGCGTCCCGGCCGGCCGCCGACCGGCTGCGGGTACCCATCGGGATCGACCAGGACGGCGGCACGGTCGAACTGGACATCAAGGAATCGGCCCAGGACGGCATGGGCCCGCACGGCATGCTCATCGGCGCAACCGGCTCGGGCAAGAGCGAGCTGCTGCGCACGCTCGTGCTGGCCATGGCCACCACGCACTCCTCGTCCACGCTCAACTTCGTCCTGGTGGACTTCAAGGGCGGCGCGACCTTCATCGGGCTCGACAAGCTTCCGCACACCTCCGCGCTCATCACCAACCTGGCCGATGAGGTACAGCTCGTCGCGAGAATGCAGGAAGCCCTGCAGGGCGAGCTGGTACGCCGCCAGGAGCTGCTGCGCCGGGCCGGCAACTTCACCTCCGCGCTCGAATACGAGAAGGCCCGTGCTCAGGGCGCGCCGCTGGACCCACTGCCGACGCTGTTCGTCGTGGTGGACGAGTTCAGCGAGCTGCTGACCGCGCACCGCGAGTTCATCGACCTGTTCGTGATGATCGGCCGCCTGGGCCGCTCGCTCGGCGTGCACCTTCTACTCGCTTCGCAGCGGCTCGATGATGGCCGTATCCACCAGCTCGAGTCACACCTGTCCTACCGGATCGGCCTGCGCACATTTTCCTCCATGGAATCACGCGCCGTCATCGGCGTCCCCGATGCCTACGAGCTCCCGGCCCGCCCGGGCTCCGGCTACATGCGGATCGACAACTCGACGCTGATCAGGTTCAAGGCCGCATACGTGTCCGGTCCT
>DATGVY010000216.1:0-1923 GCA_035299845.1 Streptosporangiaceae bacterium | reverse complement strand
GCCTCCCCGGTAACCGGGCCGTCCGACGAAGACATCGCGCTCGGCAGCGACCTGCGTGCGGTGGCGCTGATGAATCTGGGGACCGCCGAGGCGTGGACGCTGGGGCGGCCAGACGCGCCGGAAGCCGAACGCCACCTCCGGGAGGGCGCCGTCCTGGCCCGGGAGATCGGCCGGCCCTACCTCGAAGTCGGCTGCCTGGCGCAGCTCGGGTTCGCGTCGCTGGCCCTCCACTCGTTCGCCACGACCCAGCGGCGCTGCCGCGAGGCGATCGCCCTCGCCGAGCGGCACGGCTGGGGCATGGAACCGGTGATCGCGCCCGCGCTGATAATGCTCGCCGGCACGCTGATCTGGACGGGTGAGTTCGACGCGGCCGAGCGATGGCTGCAACGAACCAGGCAGGCCCTGCAAACAGACACCGGGCCGGACATCACGCTCCTGCTGCACCAGACGGCCGGGATACTGCACGCCGGCCGCGGCCGCCACCATGAAGCGCTCGAGGAGTTCGGCGCGGCCGAATACCTGGGATCGCAGCTGGAGGGATCGCAGGCGCTGGCGACCCGGGTGACCCGCTGGCTGCTGGCCACCCAGGCCCGCCTCGGGATGACCGCCCAGGCCCGCGCCTTCATCGCGGCGCTCGATGACGAACGGGCCAGCTCCGGTGAGATCCGTAACGCCCGCGCGGTGATCTGCCTCGCGGAAGGCGATCCGGCCGCGGCCCTGAGCGCGGTGGCCAGTGTTCTGGACGGCACGGCACCGGTCCTGGGGGACGTCACGGTCATGGAGGCTCACCTGCTGGCCGGGCTCGCTCACCGTGAGCTCGGTGACCAGCGCGCGGCCAGCCAGGCGGCGGAACGGGCGCTGGCCCTGGCGGAATCGGACCGGCTGATCCTGCCGTTCGCGATGACCGGCTCAGCCGGGCTGCTGGAGGCGCTGCCCCGGCACCAGACAGCGCACGCCGCGCTGCTCGCCGACATCCTCGACGTCCTGCACGGCTCATCCCCGGCGGCCAAAGAGCAGTCCTCATCGCCGCCGGCGGAGGAGCTCAGCCCGGGCGAGCTGCGGGTGCTGCGGTACCTGCCGACCAACCTGTCCCGGCCCGAGATCGCCGGGCAGCTGTCCGTCTCGCCGAACACCGTCAACGCGCACATCCGCAGCATCTACGCCAAGCTCGGTGTTCGTGACCGGTCCTCGGCCGTGCAGCGGGCGCGGCAGCTGCGGCTGCTGGCGGCCGGCCGGACGCGTTAGCCCGGCGGTAACCGGATCCTGGTGATGCGGCCTCACCTGCCCGCCCTCGACCATGGCGGCATGGACCCGGCACCCGCCCCGTACCTGATCCGGATCAACGGGCACCTCGGCGCCACCGTGCTGTCCGCGTTCCCGGCGATGGCGCCGCGGCGGCACGGCGCGCACACCGTGCTCACCGGGCTCCTGGACCAGTCCGCGCTGTACGGCGTGCTGGCCGAGATCGAGGCGCTCGGCCTGGACCTGCTCGAGATCCGAAAGCTCGCACCGCAACGCAGATCACCAGGATCAGGTGACCGCCGCTCACCTTGATGGCCGCTAACCTCGGGCGCACCCCGTCCTGCTACGAGAAGGTGCCGCTCCCATGACCAGTGCCCCCGGGCGCGACCCGCTCGCCGATCATCTAATCACGCCAGAATCTAAGGAGACACCATGACGGCCGAAACTGTCGAGATCCCCGGCTACATCGCGGGCACCTGGGACATCGACCCTGTCCACTCGTACGTCGGGTTCGTGGCCCGCCACCTTATGGTCAGCAAAGTCCGCGGGAACTTCACCAAGGTCGAGGGCCAGATCATCACCGCAGACAACCCGCTGGAGTCTTCTGCTACCGCCACCATCGACATGACCTCGTTCAACACGGGGAACGAGCAGCGGGACGGCGACGTGAAGGGCGAGAAC
>DATGVY010000215.1:0-7381 GCA_035299845.1 Streptosporangiaceae bacterium | reverse complement strand
TGAGCTAGAGATAACCGTTCTGGGTGGTTCTTTTTGGTGCTGACTCTGGGGGCAGGCGTCGTGCATAACTGTTAACTCGGTGCGATGTTCCCTTGCCGTCGAGGCTTGGCGATTCAGCGGGGTCGGGAGGCTGTGTCTGTTGCGCTGACGCGGGCCAGTTAGTCCATGCCGCGGTGCCCTGGATCGCTGATGTCAGCGGTAAGCGCAAGCGGGCGGAGCGGCTGTCAGAGTCGCAAGAACATGGCATCAAGCCCGACCAGGCCCAGTGCCTTGCCGTAGAGCTGGCGCATCTGGCTGAGCACGTCGGCTTGCTGAACCCGCTCGATGATCTGACCGTTGTCGACCCGGACGTAGTCGAAGAAGCTTGCCTCGAACGACCGCTTGGTGGCTGGCGCCCCGTACAACCGCCCGGTCGCCGTCCCGCGGACCGTGCCGTGCGCGAGGGCGACAGCGCCGCCGGCGAGGACCTGGGCCAGCTCTACCCTGAGGTCGGGAAGGCCCTTCCAGACCTGGCGGACCGATTCTTTCGCTTGCTCCCAGTCCACGAACCCGCGGGTGAACCCGACGCAGTTCTCGCGGTAGCGGGCGGCGTGCACGAACCGTCCCGCCGCCTCAAGATCCTTGCGGTTCACGGCCTCGATGAAGCCCCTGTAAACCTCACCGGTGCTGACGCCTGGGCTCTGCTCACCTGCGGTCATCTGGGCCCATATCCCTTCCTGGTGTGCCGGCCGCCGGGCTGGCCCAGTGCCGCTGATCGTGATCCCGGGTTGCCCGCCGCCCCGGGCGCGGCGTGGAGACCTGCGCGCTCACGGCATGAACACCCGGTGACATATCCACAGCGCGATAGCCCCCGCCGCCGACCGGGCGGCCACCCGTGTCCAGTTGGAGCGGACGAGCAGGCTGATCGTCCGCTGGTCGAAGCCGCCCGCGAGTGCCCCGTGCTGGCGGTCTTGCAGCGCTACCGTGGAAATAATCACGACCACCAGCAGCGCCAGCTCGCAACCCTCCCGCCGACTGAGGACAGGAGATTATCAGGATCCTGATTATCTGTCTACTGACGATAAGGTGGATCCGCCGCCTCGCCGTCGGCTGCGCGCGAGGTCTCAAGACCAGGGGGGACAGGATGGTCCAGGCGTCTGACAGCCGTCGCCATGAGCGAGCCGGCCGGCCCCCCTGCGCTCCCCCCCTCGATGCGCGACCGGGTGCCGTTCCTCCTCTACCGGGCATCCCAGATATCGCACTCTCTCGCCAACGAGATGCTCGCCGAGATGGCGCTTAGCGCCCGCCAGGTGGGGATCTTGACCCTGGTGACCGAACTGGAGCCCATGACCCAAAAGGCCCTGGCCGACACCCTCCGGATCGACCGGACTTCCATGGTGGCCCTCCTTGACGACCTAGAAGCCAAGGGATACGTGGCCCGTCAGCGCCATCCCCGTGACCGGCGTGCCTTCCTCGTTCAGCCGACCGACTCCGGCCGCGCCGCCAAGGCTGCGGCCGTGCGAATCCTGGACGAACAGCAACGCCGTTTCCTGGCCCCGCTGACCCCCGCCGAACGCGCACAGCTTTCCGCCCTCCTCACGCGACTCAGCCAGCGCCCAGCCCCGGAGCAGTAGTGCCCGAACCAGGGGACCTGCGCGCACCTCCAGTCCCCCCTCACGCCATCCCAGGGGCCTCGGCCACTGGCTTCAGGACAGGTGCAACATGACCCGAGGCTTCGCGTTTTTCCTGGCCAGCGGCCCCGAGCATCACTCAGCACCAAGCTTCCGTCCGCGCAGTCGACATGTCTCCGACAGGAGTGAGGGCTGGCTCGAACGCGTGTGCGGTACCTCATGCGATCCCGGCTGCTGTACTTTGGTGCTGTATTCTCGGGCTCGCTGTTCGAATTATGCTCTTGACCTGTGAGGTCTTCACGTTTAGGGCTGGCCTGGGGAAACGGGGTCTGGCTGGAGGGCTGCCCACAGGTTAAGCGCTGGGTGCCCACATTTGCCTTGGCTGGCTAGCGGTCCCAGCGGGGGTCGGCTTCGGCGATGCCGAGGCTGAGGGCTTCGAGTTCGGTGATCAGTTCGCGCAGGCGGCGGTGGTTGTCGAACCAGGGCTGGTAGTCGGCGATCTGGTCGTCGGTCAGGATGCGGGTGGCGGTCTTGCCGTCTTTCTTGCGGGTCCACTGGTGGTAGGGGCCGTGCAGGCGGGGCGGGTCGGCATGGCAGCGGCAGCTGGGGTGGCCGCAGCGGGTCATCCGGTCGGCGAGGGTGCCGGGCAGGGCGAAGCCGAGGGCGGCGATCTCGGCGGCGATGCGGGCGGCGCGGGCTTGCTGGGCCGGGGTGGGCGACACGTCCTCAATTCTCGCAGCTGGGTTCCCGCATCTCGCGCATCTCATTAAGTATAAGTGCTGTATGAGTAATGCTGATGTTGCCGCCTATATCGGGCGGTGGCGGCCGTCGTCGGTATCCGCGCAGGCGGCGGCGTTCGCCCGGGACGTGATCATCCGGGCCGGGCCGGGCGGCCGGGAGAGGGCGAAGAACCTGCTGTGGGCCGCGGCCAAGCTCGCGGACTACGCGATCCCGCTCGGCCTGGACCCGGTGCCGGAGGTGCTGCTGCACCCGTCGGTGACCGAGCGTTTCACCAGGGCGGCGCCCGGTTTGTCCGGCGTGGCGCGGCGGACGTTGCGGACCAACCTGCGGTTCATCGGCCGCCGCGTGGTGCCCCAGTTCTACCCGGCTGATGTGCCGCTGCCCCGGGAGCGGGCCAAGACGCCCTACAGCCCGGCGGAGATCGCCGGGTATCTTGCGCTGGCGGACGCCCAGCCGACCGCGGCCCGGCGGATGCGGGCGGCCGGGCTGGTCGCCCTGGGCGCCGGCGCCGGGCTGATCCGCGGCGACCTGCGCGAGGTGCGCGGCAGCGACGTGGCAGGCCGGTCCGGTGGGGTCGTGGTCACCGTCCGCGGCGCGCGGCCGCGCACGGTCCCGGTGCTAGCCCGCTACCAGGGCCCGCTGCTGGCGGCGGCGCGGTTCGCCGGGACCGGGCTGGTCACCGGAGGAGCCGATCCCCGCCGCCGGAACCTGGCGAACCCGCTGACCCGCGCGCTGGACGGCGGGAGCGGGCTGCCCCGGCTGGACACCTCCCGGCTGCGCGCGACCTGGCTGCGGGACTGCGCCGAGCTGCTGGGCCTGGCCACGTTCATGGCAGCGGCCGGGATCAGCTGCTCTCAGCGGCTCGGCGACCTGATCGCCGGGCTGGAGCCTGCCGCCGAAGCCGAGGCGGTACGGCTGCTCGGGGCGGCCCGGCGGCCATGATCGCGCTGGCGGTGCTCGAGGACATCATCGACGCCTCCGGCGCCGCGCCGCGGATCGAGGCCATGCTGCCCATCGGCGTGCGCCCCCGCCAGCTGACGGTCCGCGCGCTGCTGGCCGGCATGTGCCTGACCCAGGCCGATCACCGGCCCGCGCACCTGACCCGCGTCCACCAGGCCCTGACCAGCCTGCCCGGAGGCGACCAGGCACGGCTCGGCGTGGTCGCGGACTGGAAGGACGGCCCGCACCTGCTGACTTACCGGCAGACCGAGCGGACCTTCGGCCTCGTGGCGGACGCCCTGGCCAAGGACGAGCCCGACGGGCTGCCACCGCAGAGCCTCGCCGGGATTTGCGACGCCCTGCTCGAAGCCAGCATCCCGGATGAGTTCAAGGACGCCAGCACCTCGCTGGCCGTGGACTGGACCGACCTGGAAACCTTCTCCCGCCCGCCCCCGGCCAAAGGCGGCGACTGCGCCGACCCCGAAGCCTCCTGGGGCCACCGCAAGAACAACCTGCCCGGTCCCAAAGACGAGCTGTTCTACGGCTACTACTTCTCGGCCGGCATCATGATGCCCGGGGAGAACGGGCCGACCGTCCCCGAATTCGCCCGCCGCGCCACGGTATCGTCCTGCCGGCATGACCCCGTCCGCGCCCTGGTCCCCGTCCTGACCCGCATGCCCGGGCACGGGATCCCGCTCGGCGACATCCTCGCCGACTCAGGCTATGCCCACCGCGACGCGGACGCCTGGGCCATCCCGCTGCGCGTCGCCGGCGCCCAGCTCGTCCAGGACCTGCACCCGCACGACCGCGGACCCAAGGGCACCCACGACGGCGCCATCGTCAGCAACGGGAACCTCTACTGCCCCAAGACACCGCGCTCACTGCTCGAACTGGGTCCGCTGCCCCGCGACGCCACCCCTGAAGAGACCGCCGCGCACGACACCCGCGCCACCGAGACCGCCCGCTACAAGCTCGGCCGCACCACCGCTGACGACGCCGACGGCTACCACCGCGTCCAGTGCCCCGCGGCCATGGGCAAGATCCGCTGCCCGCTCCGCCCGCAGTCCATGACCCTGGACCGCAGCAGGCCCGAGATCCTCGAACCCCCGCAGCACCCGCCCGCCTGCTGCACCCAGCAGACCCTCACCGTCCCGCCCCAGGTCACCGCCAAGACCGCGCAGAAACACGACTACCCGTCAAAGGCGCACCGCCGGTCCTACGCCCGCCGCACCGGCGCCGAACGCGGCTTCGCCACCGCCAAGGACCCCGCCAGCAACGACATCAGCCGCGGCTGGTGCCGCCTGACGGGCCTGACCCCGCTCATGCTGTTCACCACGACCCTGCTCATCGCCCGCAACCAGCGGATCCTCACCGCCTGGAACGCCCGTCAGGCCGACAACGCGCGCCGCGCCGCCGCAGGACTACCCCCGAAAACACGCCGCCGCCGCCGCAAGACCCTCACCACGCTTGCGGCCGCACCGCCATAACAACAGTGGCGGCGTTCCTGCTGCACGTCATCCCGCACACCCACAGCCGCTCAGCGCTAGCCTGCCCGTAACCAGCGGAAACCGCCCGCACACCACCGCCAGACAGCAAACGCCACCAGCCCAGCGCGCTAGAACCCAGATCGCCGGACTGTCGGACTCAAACGTGAAACTAGGCCCCACTGAAACGTGAAGACCTCCGGGTGGTCAGGGGCGGGGTCGAACCGCCGACCTTCCGCTTTTCAGGGGTCGTCGAGCCCCTGGGCGCGACAGATCGCCGATTACGCGCGGGCGGTTGGTGGCATGCTCGACAGGCCTGAGGGGCGCAGAACAGCGTGTTCTGGCTGGGCTCGGCTCACCGGGCGGCGCAGGCCGGGGCGTCAGCTTGCCTTAGGTCTTCATCTGTCCCGCAGGATCGCCAGCGTGCCGGTTACCGGTGGCTGGTGGCGGCGGAGAGGGCGGTTTGCACGATGGCAAAGAGGGGTTTCCGGGGGTCGGAGTTGGTGGCTATCACCACGGGGATCGTCCCGGCGAGGATGCCGAAGAAGATCTGCAGGCACGCTGAGCCGTCGCAGAAAGGGCCGCCGCCCTTGCCCCGGTAGCCGGTTTGGCTGTCGACCGAGCAGTCCCAGCCCAGACAGTTGCGGTCCATCTGCTGTCGTTGGCCGCTGGACAGCAGGCTGCCGCTGATGAGGCCCTCGAGTATCCGGAGCATGCTGGCCGGTGTCATGAACCAGCCGCCCCCAGCGCACGCCGATGGCCCCCCGGGGGCCTGCCTGCCCCGCGTGGTCCGGGCGCCGGGCGGCGGGTACATGAGCACGGCATCGCGGACCGGCGCGCAGGTGGCGTCCGTGACACCCACGGGATCGAAGACCTGACGCTGCACATAGGCGAGGAAGAAGCGGTCCGCGGCTGCGGCGCGCGCGGCCGGGCCCGGCTGCGGAGCCCTTTCCATGAACGGCAGCAGGTCCCGGAAGATGGTGAAGTTGATGTTGTTATAGTCCGCCACTTGCTTGTCGATCGGCTGGATGCCCTGCCTGATTTGTTCCCGCGCCGCATTGTCGGTTTGGAAGACCCGGCCGCTGTCGAGGCGGAACCCTGCCCGGTGGGTCAGCAGTTCCCCGAAGGTGATGGTGCCCACACCCGGGCCTTTGACCCAGCCCGGGGGCAGAAAAGGCCAGATCCGGCTGCCGGTGCTGAGATGGTGCCGGGCGAGTGACTGCAGCACGGCAATCGTGGTGAACATCTTGCCGACGCTGAGGACATTCACCATGACGTCCGGTCCCATGGCGAGCTTCGGCGGGTCTGCGGCCGTGCGGGCAAGGCCGGAGGAAACAACTTTCGACGGACCAATGAGCGCCACGTAGCCGACGACATGTCCCTTCATCTGGGTATCGATGCTGCTGGCCAGCCGGCTCAGCGAAATGCACCCATGAGCAGTACAGACCCGACCGGCGGAACCCGCCGCCGACGGGGTTGCCGCGGGACCCCCCGCGCCCGGCCCCGCGCCGGGGTCAGAGGTGCACGACGCGGCCAGCGCCACGACCCCTAACGCAACTACCCAGATCCGGCTGACCACCGCGGACCTCCCCGCTCCTGCCACAACTTCACAAGGTACTAAGCCAAAGCCCCGCTCCGGCGCCTGGGACGTCCCGCTCCACCAGACCACCGGCAGCCCGCCACCGGGGAACGGCCATATCGAGAGGTACCTGCGAAGCCTTCCCGCAGACCATGCCGGATGGCCGGCGCCTCCAGCCGTCCTGCTTTCAACGACCCCGCCGGGCCCTCAACATCGCCGGACCGCCGGCGTGCTGTCAGGTTACGCGATACACAAGGGCGGGGTGCGGGCGCCGTCACGCTGGGTTCGTTCCTGCGCTCGTTCACCCGGGGAACGTGTGGCTGGCTGAGGCGATGACCGGCCCCCTGGGCCATGAGAAGCACGACCGGCCGGGCGGGGCAGCGGCTAGTGCTGCGGAAGACCATGACCGGGGCTCGGTTCCGGGGCTAGGAACGATAGGCTCGCGGTCGGTGCGGCGAGGTCGCATCTTGGCATGGTGGGGTAAAGGACTTGTACTGATGGCAACAGGCACAGTGAAGTGGTTCAACGCCGATAAGGGCTTTGGTTTCATCGCCCCCGATGATGGGACGGCGGACGTGTTCGTCCACTTCTCCGCGATCGCGAGCTCCGGCTACAGGTCGCTGGAGGAGAACCAGAAGGTCGAATTCGAAACGACCCAGGGACAAAAAGGACCGCAGGCGGAGAACGTCCGCCCTCTCTGACGCATAACACTCCGCGTCCTCCCACCCGCTGGTCAACAGCAGCAACCCGGTGGACGTGCCGACGCCATAGGCATGCGTTAAATTCCGCAGAGTCGGGACGTCGGTAATGTCCGGGCATGGAACATTCGGTCGGTTTCGACCGCTCGCACGGGCCCGGCCACCGTCCGGAGGGAAGATCAGCGCCTCTGCCGCGCTATCGGCTTCGGCGCGAAGAACACCACATTCTGCACGGCCGGGCAGCGCCCGCACGCGGACCTACCGTCCGCGCATAACGAGTCCTCTTCTGAGAAGGGACCGGGACGCCGGGGACCTGTACCTGCTCTTGGT
>DATGVY010000214.1:0-13462 GCA_035299845.1 Streptosporangiaceae bacterium | reverse complement strand
TGCGCACCGGCACAACAGTCCCCAGACCCGCCCCGCAGACTGACTGCCCGGCCACCTTCGGCAACAGCGACATCTTCGGCGCCGCGGTCTCCGACCCCACGCCCTGACCCACCCCATCACCGGCAGGGGCCCCAGCACACGCCGGGGGCCCCTCACCGGCGGGCGTTGCAAGAGCGGGAAGGAGAGACGACGTCCGCCGCCGCTGACCAGACCGCCGCGCGTGCGCGGGCCAATCGCGGGTCGCGGCAGCACGCACATCCTGGCAACCTGTACTGCCAGCGTGCGGATTAAACGCGCCGCTGACCGGGGATAACCAGCGCGCCGCCAGGCTCACGCTGCCCGCCCGGCCGCAAGCGGTCCGGCTCCCTATCGGCCCGCCACGGCCGGCAGCGGCGCCCGGCATGAGCGTCTGAGCGCGCGCGAGATGGGCCGCTGGAACCCTGCGCCCGCAGCATCGAACCGGACGGCGCCGAGCGTCCCACTAGCCGAGCGCCCTACTATCTGCACCAGGGGCGCTCAGCGTGGCGGGCGGTTCTCGCTGGCGCGGGACATGGCGGCCGCCAGGAGCCTCGCGGTGAGTCTCCTGGCAATGCTGCGATGCCTGGAAGCAGGCAACGCGTACTGAGAATTCTCCGAGTAATGCTGGCCGCCGACGCCGCCGTTGGGGTTCTTGATGCCGGCTCATTGAATTGCCGGCGTTTTCGGCTCGACGGCGTGGCAGGACTGGTTCGGCGGCCCGGGCGAGCCCGGTGGATTGCCGGCCAGGCCCGGACTGGCCAGCCCCGGGTCAGCCCCGGGGCGAAGAAGGCGATGATCGGAGCAAAGATCCTGCTGGTTAATTCGTGTTCATGAGGCCAAGGCGAGTTGGTTGACCTGCTGCAAGGCTTCACGCGAGCGGCAGAGCGTCCTGTACCGCTGGGATTCTGGGAGAAGGACCTTGCCGTTATGACGGCGGTAGGGGATGTGGCCTGTGCCCTTCACCGAGCACTGGTGCTGGTAGCTCCAGAAGCACGATGACTGGGAAGCCCGACTCTTCCTGGTCTTACCTCCCAGCCGTCCTTCAGGCCACGTATGAAGGCCCGCCATGCAGCAGGACTCAAGATCAGCTTTGGTCCGTCCGAGCGCTTGGAGTCCCGTACAACAACCAGGCCGGGCAGGTTGCTGGCTACCTCCACACAGTTGCCCTGTGTGCCGCTGTAGCTGCTCTTGCGCCAGACGGCACCGTCCAGCGGGTCGGCGGTGATGCCGAGGGTGGGCTGGATCGGGGTGTACATCACGTGTCCCTGGCTACCTCATCGATCAGGCGCACCGTTGCCGATGTGGAGAGGGCTGATGCGCGCAAGTGCTCAAACACCAGGGTATAACGCGCAACCTCGTCTGCGCTCTCCAGGTAAATGCCGCCGGTTTGCCCCTCCAGGTAGACCACGCCCAGATCGGGGGCCTCGGGGAACTTCATGATGACAAACGGGCCGCTGGTCGCGGCGTGAGCACCTGCGGCGAACGGCAGGACCTGGAGGTTGACGTTGGGCCGGTTGCTGCCGATCTCGATGAGGTAGCGCAACTGGGCAGTCATGACCTGTGGACCGCCGACCATCTGGCGCAATGCACCTTCGCTGAGGATGGCCCAGAACTGAAGCGGCTCGTCACGGGTCAAGCGGGAAGGTCGTCTGGGCACTTTGCGGGCAAGGTATGACTGGCCAGTCTCAGCAGGACCACTAGCCCCGGCCGGCCGCAATTGCCGCGGTGAGGCTGCTGCCGAGATCGGCGAGCAGGACCGCCGCCGCGTTGCGGCCCGGTGCGCCGGAGACCGATCCGCCCGGGTAGGTGGTCGCCCCCGTCTGATAGAGGCCGGGGATCGGCATCCGGTGGCCGGCCCATCCGGGCACCGGCGGCGCCGGGCCGTCCTGCGCGGATCCGGCCTCGCCGCCATGGCAGGATCCGTGCCAGTTATGGGCGTTCAGCCGCTCCAGGTCGAGCGGGCTGTGCACCGACGATCCGAGGATGACATCGTCGGTCAGGCCGGGCGCGTAACCGCGCAGCGCGGCCAGGTTGGCCGCGGCGACGGCGTCCTTGCGCTCATCCCAGCCTGCTGGCCCGCCCGGCAGCTCATAGGGCTGGAAGCCCACGACCTTGAGCGTGTGCGCGCCTTCCGGAGCCCTGGACGGATCGGCGACGGTCGGGCACAGCACGAGGAGAACGGGATCTTCGCTGGCTATCCGCCCGGCGAAGAAGTCGCCTCCCAGCCGGAGCATGCGCGCAGCCGACTGCGGCGTTCCCGCCGCGACAGGCTGGATGTATTCGCGGCCGGCCGGAAAGCGCGGCGCTCGCGTCGTCGCATAGTGCGTGACGAACATGGAAATGCCCGCGCGCCACGTCCGCACCCCGGCCAGGAAGTCCGCGCCCCAGGCTCGCGCGGGCGCCATCGCGGCGAGGTGCTTGACGTGGATCGTGGACAGCACTGCCCTGGCCGCCAGGTACCGCTCCCCGGCAGCGGTCTCCACCCCGGCGCACCGCCCGCGCTCCAGGACCAGCGCCGTTACCCGCGTGTCCGTGAGAATGACGCCGCCGTGGCTCTCGATCACCCGGGCCAGCGCCGTAGGCAGCGCGGCCGAGCCGCCCCTGGGCAGCGTCCAGCTGTGCCGCTGCCTGCCGAACGGAATCGAGTAGGCAAGCAGGCCGGTGCCCGGCCGGCCCGGTGGCTGCATCGTCATGAACGACAGCCACAGCATGAAGGCCCTGACATGATCGTCCTCGAACTCCTGGCTGATGACGTCCCAGGCGGACATCGCGTCGGCGCGCAGCCACCGCTCGCCGTCCGGCTGGCCTGCCAGCACCCTGCTCGCGGGCTCGCCCTGCCCGGCCGGGGTGTAGCGGCGGCGGCTGATGACGGGCGCGATCTGCCCGTAGCCGGCCATCATCCGGCGGTAGGCGGCGGCATCCCTGGCGGAGAACCTGGCGAACTCCGCCGCCGTCCTTTCCTCGTCGCGCCACATGGTCAGCCAGGCGCCGTCCGGGAACGGGACGTGCACGACCGGGTCGGGGTGCAGGTACTCGAGCCCGTGCGCGGCCAGGCCGAGCTCGTCGTCCCGGACGATCGGGCCGCCCTGGATCAGGTTGTGCGCTGTCGAGCAGCTGTCATGCCGGAAGCCTGGCCGGGTCAGCTCCGCGGAGCTGGTATCACCGCCGATGTCGTGCCTTGCCTCAAGTACCAGGCAGCGCAGCCCGGCCCTGGCCAGGTAGGCTGCGGCGACCAGGCTGTTGTGGCCAGCTCCGGCCACCACCACGTCGAAGGTCTCGGTCATGTCACGGTCCCGGGCCCGCCGGGGCGCACCGAGCCGCCGAGGTAGAGCGCGCCTATCTCGGGATGCTCGAGCACGTCGCGGCCGCTGCCCGACAGCCGTACCCGGCCGTTCTCCAGCACCACGCCGTGGCTGGACAGCCGCAGCCCGGCCCGCGCGTTCTGCTCGACAAGCAGCACGGTCTTGCCGCCGGCGTTCATCATCCTGACGGCGTCGAAGACGGACCTGACGACCTTGGGCGACAGTCCCATCGACGGCTCGTCAAGGATCACCAGTGACGGGTCGAGCATCAGGCAGCGGGCGAACTCGACCAGCCGCTGCTGGCCGCCGGACAGGCTGCCTGCCTTCTTACCGGCCCAGGACAGTACCTGGGGGAACATCTCCTCGACCCGGGCCAGCCTGCGGGCGAGCAGCGCGCGGTCGGAGATCGTATAGCCGCCAAGCTCGATGTTCTCCCTGACCGTCATGTCCCTGAACAGGCTGTGCCGCTGCGGCACGTGCACCACGCCCATCCGCAGCACCTGCCGGGGGCTCTTGCCCGCCAGCGGCTCGCCGCGCAGGGTGATGGTCCCCCGCCGCGGCCGCAGCAGGCCGCTGATCGTGGCGAGCAGTGTCGACTTGCCCGCCCCGTTCGGCCCGACGATGCAGGTGATCCCGCCCTCGGGGACGGTGAAGGAAACCTCGCGCAGCACGTCGCCGCCGCCGTAGCCGGCCACCAGGCCGTCGACGACGAGCGCGGGCTCAGTCATCGCCGGCCTCCGGGTCAGCGTCGGTGCCCAGGTAGGCGTCGAGCACCCGGGGGTCCTCCCGCACGACGGCCGGCGGCCCGGCCGCAACCACGGTGCCGTAGTCAAGGACGGTAACGCTGTCGCACAGCCCCATCACGAAGTCCATGTTGTGCTCCACGATGAGAAACGTCCGGCCGTCCGCGTTCAGGTCACGGATCCTGGCCGCGATGTGCTGGATCAGCGACGGGTTCACGCCGCCGGCCGGCTCGTCGAGCAAGACCACCGCGGGATCGGCGACCAGCACGTAGGCAAGCTCAAGCAGCTTGCGCTGACCGTAGGACAGGGTGTCGGCCAGCGCGGCCGCGTGCCCGGCGATCCCGGTGAACTCCAGCAGTTCCACCGCCCGCCGCCGGTCCGCCTGCCCGCCGGCCCTGGCCAGCGGGCTGCGCCAGCGGCCGTCGCCGCGGTGCTGGGCGGCCACCAGCATGTTCTCAAGCACGGTGAGCCTGGGGAAGATCCTGGTCAGCTGGAAGGTACGGCCGATGCCGAGGGCGAACACCCGCTGCGGCGGCAGGTTGGTGATCCTCCTGCCGCCGGCGTAGACGTCGCCGGCATCCACCCGCTCATAGCCGGTGATGACATTGAACAGCGTCGTCTTCCCTGATCCGTTCGGGCCGATCAGGCCGGTGACGCTGCCTTCCTCGACGTCGAGGCTGCAGCCGGTCAGCGCCTGCACGCCGCCGAACGCCTTGGCCACCCCCTCGACCCGCAGCGCGGAGGTCATGGTGACTTGCCCTTCGCCAGCACGGCGGCGGCGGCGGCACGGCTGGCCGGCGCCCGGTCCGCCTGCCGCGCCCGCCACGAGGTGATCTGCTCGCCGATGGTGGGGACCGCGCCACGAGGCAGGAAAAGGACGACAGCGAGGAACAGCGAGCCAAGCAGGATCTGGCTGAGGTAATTGTTGGTGATCTGCAGGTTGAGGTATTGCTGCGCTGGCTCTAGTATCAGCGCACCGATGACCGGGCCAGAAACGGTGCCGAGCCCGCCAAGGAATGCCATCAGCGCGACGGTCAGATCGAAGATCGGGTCGAATCCGGACTGCGGAAGAACCTGGCCGATGAAGAAGAACCAGAGCGCACCGGCCAGCCCGGTGATGGCGCCGGAAATCACGAATGCGGCCAGTTTCACGGGCATGGCCCGGACGCCGAGCCCCCTGGCGCGGTCCTCGTCGTCCCTGATGGCCCGCAGCTGCAGGCCGAATCTTGAGCCGCGGATCAGCCAGGACAGCCCTGCCGCGCCCGCTGCTATCGCGAGTGCCAGGTAGTAGAAGCGATCGTTGAAGGTGGTAGGCGACCAGAGCAGGAAGGGGGCGGCCAGCCCGTTGGTCCCGCTGGTGAACCAGAGGTTGAAGGCCATCAGCTGGAAGATGAAGAACACCGCGATGGTGATCACGACGAACGTGTGCCGCCGGACCCGCAGCGCGATGAGGCCGAACGGCACCGCGATGGCCGCCGCGACCGCGGCGGCCATCGGCAGCAGCGCAAACTCCGCCGTGCCCGTTATCTGCCAGTCCCTGGCCGCGATCCCCACCGCGTAGGCGCCGCAGCCGAAGAACACGGCGTGCCCCAGCGAGATATAGCCCGAATAGCCGGAGAAGATGTTCCAGGCCGCGGCGGCGGCGACGAAAATGAGCGTGTCCACGGCGATCGTCGTGATCAGCTGGTCGGTGATCACGAGCGGGAAGGCGGCGAACACGGCTACCACGAGCACCGCGGCACCACCGCGCAGTGCCAGCACCCGGCGCAGGCCGCCGGCGCCCTCCCGCAGGGCCAGCCCTGAGTTCACTGGGCCCTCGCTGCCTGGCGGCCGAACAAGCCCGTCGGCCGGACGGTGAGCACGAGCACGAGTGCGGCGTAGAACACGACGATGGACCAGGTCGGCGACCAGATGTCCACGATGGCCTCCACCGTGAGCATGAACACGGAAGCAGCCAGCGCCCCGCCGATGCTGCCGAGACCGCCGAGGACGATGATGGCGAGCAGGCGGGAAATCAGGTCGTAGCCGCTATTGGGGTTGAACCCGCCGCTGGTGGCGCCGAACACCATTCCGCCCGCCGCGGTGACGGCCACCCCGATCCCGAAGGTCAGCGCGGCGACCCGGTTCACATTGACTCCTATCAGCAGCGCCGCGGTCCGGTCCTGCATCGTGGCGCGCACGCTGCGGCCGAACCGGGTCCGGTACAGCGTGAGGTACAGCGCGCCGACCAGGAGTACCGCGATCGCGAAGCCGTAGAGGTAAATGTAGGGCAGGTAGAACCCGAACATGTGCACGCTCGAGGTGACGTACGAGGCATTGAGCTGCACGAAGTTGGGGCCGAAGACCCAGTACAGGATTCCCTCGATGATGATCGCGACCGCATAGCACGCCAGCAGCGACATGGCCGTGCGGTCGCGGCCGCGCAGCGGCCGGATGAACGCCCACTGGATGGCCACCCCGATGACGAACATCGCGGGGACCGTGACGAGCAGCCCGACGAACAGGTCAAGGTGCAGGTGCACGGAGAGCGCGTAGCTGAGGTAGGCGCCGAGCACGACCAGGATTCCCTGGGCGATGTTGATGATGTCGAGCACGCCGAAGATGAGCGTCAGCCCGACGGCCATCAGCGCGTAGACGCCTCCGCTCAGGATCCCGTCGATCACGGCGTGGAAGAGCTGGCGGATCATCCGGCCCCTCCGCTACGCGCTGCCCCGTGCACCTCGCCGTCAGCCTCCCCAGTTCGGCTTGGGGTTCAGGATCTTCACTGAACCGGCCGTGGCGGCCGGCAGCACCTGGACGTAGTGACCGCCCTGCCACTGGAAGATGAAGGTCGTGGCCTGCCCGTTCCTGCCCAGCGAGTCGAACTTGACCGGCCCCTGGACGCTGTTCAGCGTGACGCCGCTGTGCAGGTAGGTGATGATCTTGGCGTTATCGGTGCCGCCGGTGGCCTGCACCGCCTGCGCCGCAACCTGCCCGACCGAGTAAGCCTCGGCCACGTCGGCGTTGATGCCGGAGGCATTGCCGCCGTACTTGGCGATGTACTCGGTGACCATCTTCTTGCTCTGCGGGTTAGCGGAGCCGCCGTACCAGGCGTTCGGCACCATCAGCCCGCTGACGTTGCCCTTCCCGACCGCGCTGGTGAACGCGCTGCCCTGGTCAGGCCCGGCCGCGGCGATGAAGATTTTCGGGTTGTAGTGCTGCTGCTCGAAGGCCTTCATGAAGGCGCCCACGGTCGGCACGTCGGTGGAGCCGAGCACGACGATCTGTGCGCCGCTGGCGGCCACGTTGTTGGCGGCCGGGGTGTAGTCGGGAACCTCCGCGGGGAAGATCTTGGAGTAGACGGTCCTGACCCCCGCATGCTGCAGCGTGCTCTGGGTGAGCTGGACGGGCGGGTCGGCGAACGGGTCCTGGGCCATCGGGTAGGCGGCCGTCTTCGGCCGCTGGCTGGCGGGCAGGGACTTGATCCAGTTGGCGAACGGGACCATCTCGTCGACGATGGGCAGGCTCACGTCGAATACGTTGTGCGCCTGCTCGTTGGCCGGAGTCGTGAACACGGTCGGCGCGCCGCCGGCGCCCTCGATGAACGCATAGCCCTGCCGCGCGGCGACTGCCGAGGCAGGCGTGGTGAGCAGCGAGGAGAACGGCCCGAACGTCAGGTTGACGTGATTCGAGGTGATCAGCTTGGTGTAGTTGGTCACCACCTGCGTTGGGCTGCTCGCGTCGTTGAGGATCACCAGCTGTACCTGACGCCCGAGCAGGCCGCCCGCGGCGTTCACATCGTGCGCCCACAGCAGGTAACCCCGCCGGAATGCCTGGCCGTCGGCGGAGAAGTCGCCAGTCAAAGACAGCGACGCCCCGATGACGATAGGTGCCTTGGTGCTCGCCGTGGGACTGCTGCTGGGGCTGGTGCTGCCGCTGCTGCTGCAGCTGGAAAGCATGGCAGCCGTGACGGCCGCGGTGGTGCCGAGGAACAGGAACCGGGTGCGGTGAGATCTCATCCCCGGCCCTCCTTCCGGTTGATGACGGATGACAGTGCGTCCGGCTGACTCGGCCGGCCGCGGGTCGTGAGCCGGCGGCTCACGGTACTTCCTCGCCCCCGGTGAGGCTTGCTGGCTCGAGCCCGTCGGAGACCTCCGCGTCCTCGCTGACCAGTTCCAGGCCGGCCGACCTCGCCTGCAGCGCGAGCAGCGCCGCAAAGTCGGACTGGCCCAGGCCGTGCCCGACGAGGCTCTGCACGAGCTGGTGCACCAGCGAGGCTACCGGGAGCGGCACCTCGCGCTCGCGCGCGGCGGCCAGGCCCAGGTCGAAGTCCTTGCGCAGCAGCTCGGCGGTGAAGGTGGCGCTGAAGTCCAGGTTCACCAGCGCCGGGCTCTTGTACCTGGTGAACGCCGACCCCATCACGCTGTCGTTCAGGCAGGCCAGCAGGGCCTGCCTGGTGACCCCGCTTTTCTCGGCGAGGACGGTCACCTCGGCCAGCGACTGGATCACGACGCCGAGGAAGAGGTTATGGCAGAGCTTCACGATGCGGGCGAGCTCGCCGTCGCCGACGTAGGTCGCCCCGGCGCCGAGCAGGTCCAGGTAGGACCGGGCGGCGTCGAACGCAGGACGCGGGCCGGACACCGCCAGCGTCAGCCTGCCCGCCCTGGCCACCCTGGGATTGCCCATCACCGGCGCGGCGAGCAGCACGCTGCCCCGCTCCGCCAGCTGCTCGCGGACCTGCCGCGAGGCCTCAACCGAGATGGTGGAGCAGTCCACCACCACGGCCGGTGCCGCGTTCGACGACAGCAGCCCGGCCGGCCCGGTCAGCGCGTCGATCAGGTCCTGGGAGGTGCCGACCGTGACGAACACGATGTCCCGGCCCGCCAGCTCGGCGGCCGAGTCGACGATCTTCGCGCCAGCCGCCGCCAGCGGCTCGGCCTTGGCCTTCGTCCGGTTGTGCACCGCCACGTCGCAGCCGGCCGCGAGCAGCCGGCGGACAAGCTCCGAGCCCATCCGGCCGGTTCCCAGCCAGCCGAGCCTGCGCTCGTTTCCCTGCTCGGTCATCTCGCCACCCCGGGATCCGTGACAATCGTTTGCGCCGAGCGTGGCGCACCGCTCGTTCGGTTGTCAACGGGCCGTGTCCAAGCCGTTATCGGATCCTGACCGCTCGCCGGTCGCGGCTGGTCAGCTGGGTCATGCACGGGCCGCGGACGATCCGTTCAGGATCCAGGGCATGGCCCGTGACCTCGCTGCAATCGTATGCAAAACTAGCCGCATGGCGGACCGGCTGGTAACCGCGGCCATCGACCACTGGGCGCCGCGCTTCATCGCCAACGGGGTGGACGCGAATGACTTCATCCGCATCACCGGCGCGATTGGCGAATGGAGCGGCTGGTGCGCTGCATGGTGCCAGGCGGCTGCCGAGCACGAGGAACTCGGGCGGCTGGCGCTCGGCGACGGCCGGACCCTGTCCGGCGGAGCGCACCTGGCGCAGGCAGCCGTCTACTACCACTTCGCGAAGTTCCTGTTCGTTCAGGACATGCCGCAGCTCCGCGCGGCGCATGCATCCGCCGTCCGCTGCCTCACCGATGCGCTGCCGCACCTGGACCCGCCCGGCCAGCGGATCGAGATCCCGTTCGATGGCAACATCCTGGCCGGGATCCTGCGCCGGCCGAGGACGGGCGGCGCGCCGGGGACCGTGATCCTGATCTCAGGCCTGGACTCGGCCAAGGAGGAACTCCGCGCGACCGAGGCGCTGTTCCTCGACCGGGGGCTTGCCACCTTCGCCGTCGACGGGCCGGGGCAGGGCGAGGCCGAGTACGGCCTGGCGATCAGGCCGGACTGGGAGGTGCCCGGCCGCGCCATCCTGGACGCGGTGACCCGGCTGCCGGGCCTGGATCCGGGCCGGATCGGGGTCTGGGGCGTCAGCCTGGGCGGCTACTACGCGGCCCGGCTGGCCGGCGGCGACCCGCGGGTGCGGGCCTGCGTCACGCTGTGCGGCCCGTACAGCTTCGGCGCGGCCTGGGATCAGCTGCCCGAGCTCAGCAGGGAGGCGTTCCGGGTCCGGTCGAAGGCGGCGACCGCGAAGGAGGCAAGGCTGCGCGCGGATGAGCTGACCCTGGCCGGCCGGGCCGGCCTGCTGACCATGCCGCTGCTGATCGTGGCCGGCCAGCGGGACAGGATCATCCCCTGGGAGCAGGCGCGGCAGCTGGCCCAGGAGGCGGCCGGCGCGGAACTGCTGCTGCTGGCCGACGGCAACCATGGCTGCGCCAACCTGCCGCAGCGGCACAGGCCCTACACCGCCGACTGGATGGCCCGCCGGCTGGCCCGCTGAGCCCGGCCGGCCAGCCTGTCGGCGGCAACCATGGCTGCGCCAACCTGGCGCAGCGGCACAGGCCCTACACCGCCGACTGGATGGCCCGCCGGCTGGCCCGCTGAGCCCGGCCGGCCAGCCTGGCCGCCGTCATCAGGAGTCGGCCGGGACGCGGGCCGTGGAACCGCGGTGGACGAATTCCGGCGCGAGGTAAAGGATCTTGACCGGCCCGTTGTGCCCGCCGATCCGCTCAAGCAGCAGCTGCGCCGCCTCCGTCCCGACCTGATAGTGCGGGAACCTGACGGTGGTCAGCGGCGGCCTGAGCAGGTCGACGAACGGCATGTCATTGAAGCCCACGACCGATATGTCGTCCGGGCAGCTCAGGCCGGCCGCGTCAAGCGCGGCGTAGCAGCCGAGCGCGAGCATGTCGTTGCCCGCGGCCACGGCCGTGCACCGGGCCGGCGACTCCAGCAGCTCGCGGCAGCAGCGCAGGCCCTCGTCGAGTGAGAAGGACCGGGCGAAGACGACAAGGCCGGGATCGACAGGCAGGCCGCAGGCCGCCATAGCCGTCAGGAAGCCCCGGTACCGATTCAGCCCGGTCGACAGGTCCTGCGGGCCGGCGATGTGCGCGATCCTGCGGTGCCCGAGCGCGGCCAGGTGGGTCACCGCCATCCTGATGCCGCGCTCGTTGTCAACCGAGACGGACGGGAAGCTGTAGTCCTCGGCGAGCCGGTTCATCAGCACCACCGGCAGCTCGGCCCTGGCCGCCTCGGCCAGCAGCGGGCTGCGCAGGTGGGCCGTGGCCAGGACGAAGCCGTCCACGTGGCGGGCGCGCATCTGCTCGAACACGACGCGCTCGCGCTCGTCGTCGCCGTCGGTGTTGCCGATCAGCGCCACGTAGCCCGCGGCCGCGAGCCGGTCATCGAGCCCGCGCACGATCGGCGGGAAGAGCGGGTTGTTCAGGTCCGGGATCAGCACGCCGACCGTGTGCGAGCGCCTGGTCCGCAGGCTCCTCGCTACCGGGTTGGGCCGGTAGCCGAGTTCCGCGGCGGCGGCGAGCACCCGGCTCGCTGTCTCCTCGCTCACCAGGATCCTGGTCTCGGGGTTGAGCGCGCGGGACGCGGTCGCCGGGTGCACGCGGGCTCGCCCGGCGACGTCCCTCAGCGTCACTGGCGGATCTGGCATCGGCAGTCACGCTCCGCTCCGCACGCCGCCTTACCGCGCGCCCGGACAGGGGGTGACGGCGCTCCCCGGCCATGCTATCGGCCGCCGGCCGCCGCCGCAGGCCGCGGCCCGCTGGCCCGCTCCGTGGGACGATGTTGACATGCGGATCAGCCATGTTGCCTCGACCGACCTGTTCGCCGGGACAGTCAGGCGCCCGCTGCAGCTGATCCGGGTGACGCTGGCGGACGCGGGCCTGCCCGGCGGCGTGGTCACCGTGCGTGTCGAGGGGCCGGGAGTCAGCACCCCCCAGCCGGTGAGCGTCCCGGTGCCCGAGCCGGGTGCCGAGCGGACCGCCGAGGTACCGGTGGCCGTCGCCGCGCCGCACTCCCCCGGCAGCAGCCTGCAGGTCACCGCGATTGCCGAAGCCACGGCCGGGACGGCGGGCAGCACCGCGCGCGCGGAACTGCCCGCCGGGATCACCGTCGCCGAGACGGGCTGGACCATGTGGATGGTCAGTCATTTCCACTATGACCCGGTCTGGTGGAACACCCAGGGCCAGTTCACCGAGTCGCGGCTGCTGCTGCCGGACGAGGCTGGCCGGATGCCGGACGCCAGGACGGCCTTCGAGCTGGTCCGGCTGCACCTGGACGAGGCAAGGCGGGATCCGGACTACAAGTTCGTGCTCGCCGAGATCGACTACCTCAAGCCGTACTTCGACACCCATCCGGAGGACCGCGAGGACCTGCTCGCCTTCATCGCCAGCGGCCGGGTCGAGATCGTCGGCGGCAGCTACAACGAGCCGAACACCAACCTGACCTCCGCCGAGTCCACCATCCGCAATGCCGTGTACGGACTCGGCTACCAGCGCGACGTGCTCGGGGCCGGCCCGAGGACAGCCTGGATGCTGGACGCGTTCGGGCACGATCCCGGCTATCCCGGGCTGATGGCCGCGGCCGGCCTGACAGAGTCAGCCTGGGCCAGGGGCCCGTTTCACCAGTGGGGGCCGGACCGGACCGTCGGCGACAACACCCGCATGCAGTTCGCCAGCGAGTTCGAGTGGATATCGCCGGACGGCCGCGGCCTGCTGACCGCCTACATGCCGAACCACTACGGGGCGGGCTGGGTAACCCAGGACGCCCCCGACCTGGCCACCGCGGAACTGGCCGCCTACGGCCAGTTCGCCCTGCTGGCCCCGGTCGCCGCCACCCGTAACGTGCTGCTGCCGGTCGGCGCCGATCACGTGATCCCGTCCCGCTGGGCCACCGAGATCTACCGGGACTGGAACGCCCGCTACGTCTGGCCGCGGTTCGTGACCGCGGTGCCGAGCGAGTTCTTCGCCGCGGTCCGCAGGGACGCCGCGCAGCGCGATGTGTGGATCACCCCGCAGACCAGGGACATGAACCCGGTATATCCCGGCAAGGATGTCTCCTACATCGACACCAAGCAGGCCCAGCGGGCCGCGGAGATCGCGGTGGAGGACGGCGAGCGGCTGGCCACCCTGGCCTGGCTGGCCGGCGCGGGCTACCCGGCCGAGGGACTGGACAAGGCATGGCGGCAGCTGGTCTTCGGCGCCCACCACGACGCGATCACCGGCACCGAGGGCGACCAGGTCTACCTGGACCTGCTGGCCGGCTGGCGGGAGGCGCATGAGCGGGGCGATGACGCGCGCCGCGCCGCGGCGGGCTACCTGGCCGGCCTGGCCGACACGAGGCCGCCGGAAGCGGCGGCAGCAGCTGCCCAGGCAGCGCCTGGCACCGCGGCCGCACGGGCCATCGTGGTGTTCAACACGCTGTCGGCGGCCAGGCCGGGCATGGCCAGGATCACCCTGGACTTCGCCGTGCCGGGCACCTCGTGGGTCGGCCTGGCCGACGACGGCGGCGCCCGGGTCGCGTTCCTGGCCGAGGGCGTGCGGCGGCACGCCGACGGGACGCTCGCCGGGCTGA
>DATGVY010000213.1:0-2457 GCA_035299845.1 Streptosporangiaceae bacterium | reverse complement strand
CGCCTAGTGTCCCGGTCCTGAGTTCTGTGCTCTAATGGAGGTATGGCAGGCAAACCGAGACTCCCGCTCGTGCTCACGGATGAGGAGCGGCGGACGTTGCAAGGGTGGGCGAGCCGGCGCAAGACCGCGCAGGGCCTGGCCCAGCGGGCGCGCATCGTGCTGCTGTGCGCCGAGGGCAAGAGCAATACCGCGGTGGCCGCCGAGCTGGGGATCACCCGGATCACCGTCGGGAAGTGGCGCAACCGGTTCATCAGGCAGCGGTTCGCCGGGCTCAGTGACGAGCCCCGGCCCGGCGTGCCGCGCACGATCACCGACGCGCAGATCGAGGAGGTGGTGGTCAGGACTTTGGAGGAGGCGCCCGAGGGGGCCACGCACTGGTCCAAGCGGGAGCTGGCCCGGCAGACCGGGCTCTCGCCGACCACGATCCACCGGATCTGGCGGGCGTTCGGGCTCAAGCCCTGGCTGGTGGAGGAGTTCAAGCTGTCCACCGACCCGTTCCTGATCGACAAGGTCCGCGACGTGGTGGGCCTGTACCTGGCCCCGCCGGCGAACGCGGCGGTGTTCTCGGTAGACGAGAAGCCGCAGATCCAGGCGCTGGAGCGCACTGCCCCGGTGCTGCCGATGGTCCCGGGCACCCCGGAGCGGCGCAGCCACGACTACGAGCGGCACGGCACCGTGGACCTGTTCGCCGCGCTGAACATCGCGACCGGCAAGGTGATCGGGAAGACCTCGGCCCAGCACGCGGCGCAGGACTTCACCGCGTTCCTCGACGAGATCGACCGGCGGGTCGAACCCGGCCTGGCGGTCCACCTGATCTGCGACAACCTCTCCGTGCACAAGGCCCCCGCGGTCAAGAGATGGCTGCTGGAACACCCGCGCTTCGCGCTGCACTTCACCCCGACGTACTCCTCGTGGCTGAACCAGGTCGAGCGGTGGTTCGCCGAACTGCAGCGCCGCCGGCTGGACCGCGGCGTCTTCTGCTCGATCGATGAGCTGACCAGCGCGCTCGAACAGTGGATCAAGTTCTGGAACGACAACGCCAAACCCTTCAAGTGGACCAAGACCGCCGACCAGATCATCGACGCGATCGGACGCTACTGCGCCAGGATCTCCGGACCGGGACACTAGCGGTAGTTTGTTAATTCGGGATGTAGAGGTGCAGGCCGGAGCCTGCCGCGACCGAGTCGATCAGGGCCTGCAGCTGCCGGGGCGGGGGCGCCTTGGACCACGCCGGCCACCAGCGCTGCAGCGCGATCCAGGGGGAAAGCCAGGCGCGGACCGCGCGCAGCGCCCGCGGCCAGGACGGGGCCGGCGGTGTGGCGGTGCAGCGCGGCCCCCCTCTCTCCGCGGCCGGGTTCCGGCTGCGGCGCCTCAGTGTGGCGGGGTGCGGGGTGGTCGCCGAACCAGGCGTCCCAGCAGAAGCAGAACGCGCAGTTGACCAGGGCCTGGTGGCGGCGGATCGCGGTATCGGAGCGGACCTGGAAGTCGGCCCAGCCCAGTTCGTCCTTGACCTGCTTGTAGCTTTGCTCGATCCAGTGGCGGATCGCGTAGATCCGCACGATCTCGGCCAGGTCCGCCGGCGGATGGGCGCTGTCTGCCTCGCGCGGGCCGCCGGGGCGCGGCAGGTTGGTGACCAGGTACCAGGTGGCCTTGGGCGGCAGGGTGGCCGGGTCGGCGGTGGCCGCCGCCAGGCGCCTGGCGCCGTCCGGGCCCCACCAGCCCAGGGTCGCGTCGGCGGCGTACCAGGTCTCGGTGTGCCCGTCGCGGAAGGTCCTGGTCACCGGGTGCCAGTCGCCGGGATCGTCCGGGCCGTGCCAGGCCAGGGCGCGGGCGGCGTCCACCGGAGTGTGCGCATCGGCGCCGTAGGCCCAGGTCCCGCGGTGCGGCTTGAGAGCCAGCACGAACGGCAGCCCGGCCTGGGCCAGCTCGCCGCGGAACCCGTCCTGGTCCCCGTAGGCGCAGTCCGCGACGACCGCCCGGAACACAAACCCCGCCGCCCGGGCCTTGATCGCGAGATCTGCGCCGATCGCCAGCTTGGTCCGGAACGCCGGATCGTTCTTCCCCTTCGCGAAGTGCCGGGCCGGGGTGTACGGCACCGCGTGCACCGGGTAATAGAGCCGCTCGTCGGCCCACACCGTGGTGACGGTGACCACCCCGTTGTCGGTCTTGCCGTACCGGCCCAGCCACTGACGGCCCACGTGCGCGGTCTTCGCGCCGTCCTTGCGGTCCCCGCTGTCATCGATCACCAGCACCCCGCCACCATGCGGCGCGGTCGCCGGATCCGCCCGCAGCAGCTCCAGCCGGCGGCCATTGACCTGCTCAGCATCCCACCGGGACTCCGACAGGAAGAACTGCAGCCGCTGCACCGACCGATGCTGCGCCCCGGCCACCGGCTCCGCCCCGGCCAGCGCCGTCAGCGTCTTGTTCCGGTCCCGCGGCGCCAGCAGCCCCGCCAGG
>DATGVY010000212.1:0-1897 GCA_035299845.1 Streptosporangiaceae bacterium | reverse complement strand
TACGAGCCCGCCGGCCCATACGCAGATCCGGTGCTGCGCGGGCTGACCAAGCGCCTGGTGTTCGGATCCTGGGTCGTGGTGCCGAAGATGCTGACGTGCCTGCTGTCGTACGAGGCAGAGCGGCAGATGATCCGCATGCAGGAGGCATCGCCCGTCAACACCCCGGACGCGCGGAGGGCCCGCCGCCCGCTGCTGACCTTCACCTACTCGCAGGGGCGGCTGACCGGCATGCCGGTGCTGGGCATGCTGTACCCCAGCCTGGCGCTGGCCCGGCTCGCCGATCCCCGGGAGATTGGCAGGCGCGGCGGCGCCCGGGCGT
Organism: Streptosporangiaceae bacterium; assembly: GCA_035299845.1. Lineage (GTDB taxonomy): Bacteria > Actinomycetota > Actinomycetes > Streptosporangiales > Streptosporangiaceae > Palsa-506. Next base: position 1,578 of record DATGVY010000212.1, on the reverse strand, counting down.
CGCAGGAAGAGACGGTCACGCGGGCAGCGGCAGCGATCGCCACTGAACTCGGGCAGATATTGGCAGCCGCGCCGGCGGCTGGCCCTGAGGATGAGGCATGGTACTGGGCGGCGCCCATCCTCCTTGACCTGAGCATGGATCGCGCCAGCGCCCAGCAGTGGCTCGGCCATCAGTCGCTGCCGACAGTATGGGCCGGTGGCGAGCAGGACGAGGAGGAAGGATCCCGCTGGGCCGATCACGTGGCCGAGGCACAAAAGCTAGTGTAGTGTCTCGTAATTAATCGGTGATTGTGATAGGCTGCGGCATGCGCCCAGCGACCGCAGCCCTGACATTCACCGATGGCCAGCGGGAGATCCTGGAGAGCCTGGCCAGATCGCGGACCGCGCAGCACCGCGAGGTGACCCGGGCCAAGGCGCTGCTGCTGGCCGGGGAGGGTCTGGCGAGCACGGCGATCGCCGGCCGGCTGGGTGTGTCGCCGTCCACTGTGGTGGCGTGGCGGGCCCGGTTCGCCGATCAAGGGCTGGCGAACCTGGGGAAGGTGGCTGAAGGACGCGGCCGCAAGCCCTCGATCCCGGCCGAGACGGTGGAGGCGATCGTGCACGCGACGTTGCACGAGAAGCCGCCGGGCGAGACGCACTGGAGCTGCCGGTCGATGGCAAAGGCGCGGGGCGTCAGCCCCGCCACGGTGCAGCGGATCTGGTTCGCCCGCGGGCTCAAGCCGCACCGGGTGGAGACGTTCAAGCTGAGCAACGACAGGCACTTCGAGGAGAAGCTCACCGACGTCGTGGGCCTGTACCTGAACCCGCCGGACAAGGCGGTCGTATTGTGCATGGACGAGAAGTCCCAGATCCAGGCGCTCGACCGCACCCAGCCAACGCTGCCGCTCAAGCCGGGGCGGTGCGGGACGATGACCCATGACTACAAGCGCAACGGCACGACCACGCTGTTCGCCGCCCTGGACGTGCTCACCGGCGTGGTCATCGGCCAGTGCCTGCCCAAGCACCGCAACATCGAGTTCCTGCGCTTCCTGCGCGTCATCGACCGGCAGGTCCCCAAGGGCCTGGAGATCCACATGATCCTGGACAACTACGGCACCCACAAGCACCCCAACGTCGTCGCCTGGCTGGACAAGCACCCCCGGTTCCACCTGCACTTCACGCCGACCTCGAGTTCCTGGCTCAATCTCGTGGAGCGCTGGTTCCGCAACCTCACCGACAAGGCCATCCGCCGTGGGATCTTCCGCTCCGTCCCCGACCTCGTCGCCGCGATCGAGGACTACCTGGCCGCGAACAACGACGACCCCAGGCCGTTCGTGTGGACCGCCACCGCCGGGGAGATACTGGAGAAAGTCCGCCGGGGCCGCGTGACACTCGAGCGAATCACCGGTTAAAACCGAGACACTACACTAGCGGAAGTTGGCGGCGGTCTCCGGCGCCGGGCGGCCAGCCAGGGCGGCTTGCCTGCGCGCGCGGCGGAGCGTGCGGGCGCGGCAACCTGGCCCGACTGGCGAACGGCCGGTAGGCCGGGTCGGCGACCGGGCGATGGCCGAGCCACGGGTGTCCACTATACCCGCTTTGC
>DATGVY010000211.1:0-2625 GCA_035299845.1 Streptosporangiaceae bacterium | reverse complement strand
TGATTTGCTGGCGTCTGGTCAGGTGCCGGCCAGGTGCTGGCTGAGTAGTTCGCCGGCGGTGATGGGCTCGTCGCAGCAGGGGCATAGGCCGCCGTAGCCGAGAAGCCGGCAGGGCCGGTTGCAGTCGTGGCACCACTGGCTGGCCAGGTAGCGCTGATCGCATTCGCCGCACTGGTAGATGCTGGCCTGCCGGCGGGGCGGCCCGGGCGGTGGTGGCGGCGCGGCGGGCGCGGGCTGGCGGGCGCGGAAGGCTTTTTGCCGGCAGGCCGGGGAGCAGTACCGCTGCCGGCGGACCGGGGTGAATGGCGCGGCGCAGACCGGGCAGCGCGCGGCGCCGCTGGTTGTCGTTACGTCGTCGTCACGCAGCGGGCTCATCGCCGCCGCCGGACAGGTCCTCGCCGTCGCTTTCGCCGAGCAGGAAGATGAACCGGTCCAGGTCACCGCGCAGGTGCGCGGTGGTATAGGCGGGATGCCCGGCGAACCGGGCCAGCGGGGCTTCCAGGCGGCCGGGGTCGCAGGCCAGCCACTGGCTGATGAAGCCGGGGATCTCGGCGAGTTCGGCGGCGTCGGCGGGGTGCAAGGTCACGGTTCAGGTCGCGCCGCACCGCGGCGGGTCCGGGTGGCTCGCAGCCGGTAGGAGTCGGTGCCGGTCTGGATGATGTGCGCGTCGAAGGTGAGCCGGTCGACGATCGCGGCGCACAGCCTGGGATCGGTGAAGGTGGAGGTCCATTCGGAGAAGGCGGCGTTGGAGGCGATCGCGATGGAGGCGCGTTCCTCCCGCTCGGTGAATACCTGGAACAGCAGCTCGGCGCCGCGCCGGTCGAGCTCGAGGTAGCCGAGCTCGTCCAGGCACAGCAGGTCGACCCGGCCGTAGCGGGCGATGGCGCGGGACAGGGTTTTGTCGTCGGCGGCCTCGACCAGCTCGTTGACCAGGGCGGCGGCGGTGGTGTAGCGGACCCGGTAGCCGTTCTCCGCGGCGGCGGTGCCCAGCCCGATCAGCAGGTGGCTCTTGCCGGTGCCCGAGTCGCCGATCAGGCAGGCTGGCTGCCCGGCGGCGACCCAGGCGCTCTTGGCGAGGGTGTGGATGAGCGCGGCGGGCACGCCCGGGCTGGCCGAGAAGTCGAAGTCCTCGATCCGCTTGGGCCGGGGGAAGCCGGCGTCGCGGACGAGGCGGGCCTTGCGCCGCTGCTCCCGGTCGTCGCATTCCAGCGACAGCAGCTCGGTCAGGAATCCCTTGTAGCTGGCCTGCTGGCGGGACGCCGCGGCGGCGACCTCGCCGTGCCGTTCCCGGATGGTGGGCAGCCGCAGGATCTTGCAGGCCTGCTCGATCGCCGCGTCGGCGGCGGTGTCGGTCAGCTCGTCGCGCGCGGCGGCGGCCCTGGCCATCACGTGCTCCCCGCGCGCGCGGCGGGCGGCTCGGTCAGCAGCTGGTCATAGGCGGCCACCGACGGGGCCGGGCGCGGGTCGGCCGGCAGGTCCGGGGAGCGGCGCGGCAGCGTGACCACCGCGGCCCGCGACGGCCGCGGCCGCAGCGCCGGCCAGGGCTGCCCGCTGGCCTGGCCGCCGGCCTGGCCGGCGGCGTGCTTGCGGGCCTCGATCGCGACCACGTCCGGCGAGCAGCTGCCCGCCGCCAGCGCCGCGCTGATCCCGGCCGTGACCTGGCCCGCGGGCATCCGGCGGTGCAGCAGCAGCACCTCGATCAGCGCCCGGGTGCCCGCGGCGTCACCGTTCCGGGCCCGCGCCCGGTCCCAGAACGCCTGGTGGGCGGCGGTGAACGCGCCTCCGGCGCGGGCCTGGGCCAGCGCCGCCGCGCCGGGCAGCGCGCCCGGCTTGCGGAGCAGGATCTCCAGATAGTGATCCAGGTCCAGGCGCTCGGCCCCGGCGGCGGTCAGCCGCGGATGCACCGCGGCCAGCCGGGAGCCGTCGTAAACTTCCAGCTGGTTAGCCGACAGCCGGACCCGTACCCGGGCGTCGATCAGCCGGGCGGGCACCGAGTACCGGCACTTGCCGACCGCGATCCGGGCGTACCGGTCCACCCGCGGCCACGCCGTCGCCGCGGTGTCGAACGCCTCCGCCGGCAGCGGCAGCAGGAACGGCGCCTCGACGGCGAAATCCTCGCCGACCACGGAAAGCCGCTGATCAATGTGCCGGACGTCCTCACCCGCGTCGGCCTCGGCCAGGCGGGCGTTCAGCTCCGCCAGCGACGCCTCCGCCGGCACCGGAACGAACCAGCGGCGCCGGAACCGGCCTATCTCGCCCTCGACGCCGCCTTTCTCATGCGCCCCCTCCTGGCCGGGAACGCAGTAAAACGCCTCAAACCCGTAATGAGCGCGGAACGAAAGCCACCGGGCCGTCTCGGTGCGGTTACGGCCGGTCAGCACCTTGGCGACCGCCGGGGACAGGTTGTCGTAGCGGACCTGCGCATACGGCAGGCCGCCCATCACACCGAACGCCGCCACGTGGCCTTCCAGGAACGCCTCCTGCGCCTGGCTGGCATACACCCGGTGACAGGCCCGGCCCGAATACGACAGCCGGAACGCGAACATGAAGCACCGCGACAGCTCCCCGGCCAGGCGCACCGTCACCTCGCCGAAGTCCACCTGCGCCTCCGCCCCCGGCTCCCTG
>DATGVY010000210.1:0-7125 GCA_035299845.1 Streptosporangiaceae bacterium | reverse complement strand
GGGCGGGGACGGCGCGATGGCGCGCAGCCTGGAAGCCATCGCCCGGCTCTGGGATGCCGTCACCGCCGGCCGCGGTGACGGCGACGGCGAGGTGGGATTCTGCCTGGATACCTGCCACGCGAACTCGGCCGGCGAGGACCTGGCCGACATCGTGGACCGGGTCAAGGCGATCACCGGCCGGATCGACCTCGTGCACTGCAACAACTCGCGGGACGAGTTCGGCTCAGGCCGCGACCGGCACGCGGGCCTGACATCCGGCACCATCGACCCGTCACTCATTCTCGCCGTGGTGCGGGCCGCCGGGGCGCCGGTGATCTGCGAAACCCCCGATCCTGCGGCAGACATCCGCTGGCTCCGCGGCCAGCTGGCCGGCTAGCCGCCCGGCGGTGTCGTCTGGCACCTTCCCGGCGGGCCGGTGCTGCAGCTGGGCGAAGGGCTGGGACTCGGGCTGGTCTGGGTAGGCGTCGGGGTCGGCGTTGGGGTCGGGGCCGGGGCCGGGGCCGGGCACCCCTTCTTCTTGCCGTGGAACTTGCAGGGCGGGGTGGGCCTTGGCGGGCCGGGGTGACGGTGACGGTGGTGCGCTACGGGCCGGACCTGGACCCACTTGCTGCCGGCGAACGGCGGTACGGGGAACTGCCTGATCGGCAGCTGGGCGAATTCCTTGAGGGCGAACGTATGCCAGATCAGCGCTGGCCAGGTACCGCCGAATCCGCCCGCGCTCTGCCCGCCGAGGCCGTTGAGCGTCTGGCTCTGCTTGTTCGTGAAGATTCCCACGGCCAGCGCGTACTGCGGGATGGCCCCGATGAAGAACGCGGACTGGGCGTTGTTCGTGGTGCCGGTCTTGCCGATGATCGGCCGGCCATCGGGCATCGGGGCATTCGGGTAGCCGGTTCCGCCTGGCTTGGTGTCGAAGGAGAGCGCGTAATCCACGTCGGCGGCCTGGCCCGGCGTGAGGGCCGAGTTCCTGATGATCTTCAGCGGGATCACCGCGCCGCTCTGCGTCGTGATCTTGCTGACTACGTGCGGGGTGACGGACTGCCCGCCGTCCGCGAGCGCGGCGAACGTGTTGGCTTGCTCCTCGACCGTGAGCGATGCCTGGCCGAGCGCGATCCCGGACTGTCCCTTCATCCTCTGCAGCCCTGAGCCGCTCGGGTAATTCGCGGTGTTGACTCCGAACTGCTGGGCCATGTTGATGACATTCTGGGTGCCGACCCGGTGGATGAGGTCACCGTAGGCGGTGTTCAGCGACATCGCGCTGGCCTGGACAACGCTGACCGGCCCGTTGGCCTCGGGGCTGGAGAAGTTGAACCAGCCGTCCGCGGGCGTAGTCGGGCACGGGGAGGTGGAGCTGGCAACCCGGACAGAAAATACTGTCCGGAAGTTGTCATCCGGCGCGCAGATCGCTGCGTATCCGTCGAGGACGCTGGTCTTGACGTTCATTCCCTGTGCGACGGCGGTGGCCAGCACGTAGGGCTTGAACGAGGACCCGACCTGGTTCCTGCTCTGCAGCGCCATGTTGAGCTGCCGCTTGGCGTAGTTGGGCCCGCCGTACATGGCCACGATCGCGCCGGTGCCCGGCTTCTCGAGCACCGCGCCGATGTTGGCGAACCTGGGCAGCGCCATGCCGCCCTGGCGCATCGCGCGCTCGTTCTGCCTGACCGACTGGTAGAGGGCCCTCATCATGGGCTGGCTGAAGGTGGTGACGATCTTCAGCCCGCTGCCGAAGATCTGCTGCTGTGAGTAGTGGTACCTGTTCTTGAGTTCGAGCTCGACAGCCTGCATGATAAAGCCGCGGTAGCCGGTCCAGCCGTTGTTCCGGTGGCCCTTGACGATCTTCGGGAACTTCTGCGCGGTTGCCTGCTGCTGGGTGATGGCGCCGTCCCTGACCATGTTGGTGAGGACGTAGTGCCAGCGCGCCACCAGCGGTGCATATCCCTGGGTGTGCGGCGTCGGGTCGAAGACGCCCGGCTCGTTGATCATTGCCGCGATCATCGCGGATTGCGCGAGATCGAGCTTGCTGGCCGGCTTGCCGAAGTAGGTCTGGGCGGCGGCGCCGGCGCCGTAGGCGTTACTGCCGAGGTAGATCGTGTTGAGGTACTGGGTCAGGATCCAGTCCTTGGACTTCTCGTGCGAGAGCTTGATCGCCACGAAGATCTCTTTTATCTTGCGGCTGAGCGTCTGGCTGGTCCCGATGGCGGAGTAGTAGTTCCTGACGAACTGCTGGGTGATGGTGGACCCGCCCTGGAACTGCCCGCCAGTAAGGTCCTGGTAGGCGGCGCGCAGGATGCCGGTCGGCGAGATGCCGCCCTCGCTGTAGTAATGGCGGTCTTCGGCCGCGATCACCGCCTGCTTGAGAACCGTCGGGATCTGCCCGGACGTGAGCATCTGCCGGTTGGTCCCCGTATTGAAGGTTCCCACCTGGGTCTTGCCGTTGCTGAAGTAGACGACAGACGACTGCTGCAGGGCGGTCGCGGAGACTTCCGTGGGCACCGGGGTCTGCTCATAGGCGGCTACGAAGGCGACCACGACGGCGACGATGAGCAAGGCGCACGCCGCGCCCAGGACCGCTAGCGCCTTGCGCCAGGTCCAGTGCCGCCACCAGCTCCCCTTGACCCGCGGGCGGCTGCCGCCGCCGCGACCGCCTGGCCCGCTGCCGTCGCCGTCACCGGGACCTCCGCTCAGGTCCGCCAGCCGCTGCCGGATGCCGGTCCGGTCGATGGCCCGTTCCCGCAGTCCAGCGGCGCTCCGGGCGCCCGGGTCGCCGTACCCGGCCGGGTCGCCGTAGCCGACCTGCTCGCTGTAGCCGGCCGGTATGCCATATCCGGCCGGTGCGCCGCGCCCAGCCGGCGCGCCATATCCGGCGGGCGCGCCGTGACCAGCCCGGGCGCCGTAGCTGCCGGGACCGCCGGGACCGGCATATCCGGCTGAGCCGTTTGCCGTGCCGCCCTCGTACCGGCCGGGCGCGGCTTCGGTGCCCGGGTTGCGGCGGCCCGGGCGGCGCTGCCTCGCTCGCGGATCCTGTCCGGCCTGCCATTGCTGACCGCCGGCCTGGCCCAGGCGTGCCCCGCCGGTCATGCCCCGGCTCGCCCCGTTCGCCGTCCCGCGACCGCGACCGCGCCCGCTGGCCTGGCCCCGGCGCCCGGCGCCGACGGCCCGCCCGGCAGCGCCGCCCGGGGAATCCGCCCAGGAGTCTGGCCCGCCGGAAACTGCGCGGTCGCCGCCGCGCTGCCGGCCGCCCCTATCCCGTGCCGCGCGGGCGTCCGGTCCCTGCCGGTAGCCGCTGCCGCCGTCCGGCAGCGGCCAGGACGACCCGGCGTAGTCTGGATTACTCACGCGTCCTCGCTGATCGGGGTAAGCAGTCACGGGCGAGCAATGGTCCCGCAAGGCACTCACGGTACCCGGCGGCTGGCATCCTCCAGGCGCGTTTAGGACGACTTTACTTCTGTCCGCACCGCCTGGGTGGCTACCGGATGCGGCCGGCTGCGCTAGTGGCGGGCTTGAGCACTCACCGGCTCGGGGCTCGCCGACTGCGCCTGGCCGGCTGCTCGCCCGTGCCGAGAATGTACGACGACGCGAGATGATTCCAGGAGCAACTCTGACAGACCTCGACCACATAGACCCGGAACTCAGCGTATTCGGCAGCCATTTCGGCCAATTCAGGCCCTTGCTTCACGCGCCCCTCATAACGCCCGAGCTCGTCTCCATAGACGTAGGTGACATGGGTGAGCTTGGCCTTCCTGCAGATGGGGCAGCCGGTATCGGTGGGCTCCCCGTGGAACTTCGCCGCCCGCAGCAGGTACGGATGGGCATCGCAGACGTCGGTCACCGTCGTACGCCCCGCGAACACCGACGCAAGCGTTGCGCGGCGCGCGAGCCCGTAATCGACGACCGATCGCCTCATGCCCGACAGGTTACGACGGAATAACGCTGAGGCCGAGCCCGGGATCATCCTTGCTGGCCATCGGCCATGCCCGCGCGGGCCGGCCAGGCCTCTTCCGGCAGCCCCAGCCACCTCCGGCCAGCGCCTCCTTCACCCCGGGCGCCGGCCATGCCCGCGCGGGCCAGCCACCTCCGGCAGCCTCCTTCACCCGCCATGCCCGCGCGGGCCAGCCAGGCCTCTTCCGGCAGCCCCAGCCACCTCCGCAGCCTCCTTCACCCCCGGCCGCCGGCCCCGGGCCCATCCCCAGGAGTCCCGATTCCTTGATCGCGGAAACTTTGGCGGGCCCTGGGCCTTTGTTCCCGTGATCAAGGATGATGCTGGACGGAAACGTGCGATGAACGCGGAGTTGCGCTCTGACAGCCGAGGACATAGCTTTGCGATGTATCGGTCCGATACATCGGAGCGAGACACTGCGTCACCTGGATCAGGAGAACAGCGCAGATGCCATCCATGGGCGGCAAGGAAGTGCGGCGAGCTTGAGCGGTCAGCGGTCGGGCGTGCTTGAACTCGCCGTGCTCGGGCTCCTGCACGAGACGCCGATGCACGGCTACGAGCTGCGTAAGCGGCTCAATGCCGTACTTGGCGCGTTCCGTGCTTTCGGGTACGGATCGCTGTACCCCTGCCTGAAGGGGCTCCTGGCCCAGGGCCTGATCGCCGAGGAGCCGCTTCCCGGTGCTCCGAAGCCGCTGGCCGGACGCCGGTCGAAGATCGTGTACCGGCTGACCGCCGACGGCAAGGAGCGCCTGCAGGATCTCCTTTCCCAGGCTGGCCCGGCGGCCTGGGAAGACGATGGATTCGGTGTGCATTTTGCTTTCTTCGGCCAGACCCGGGCAGACATCAGGCTGCGGATTCTCGAGGGCCGCCGTTCCAGGCTTGAGGAACGGCTGGAGAGCTTCCGCGCGGGCCTGTCGAGGACGCGGGAGCGCGTGGACAGCTACACCCTCGAGTTGCAGCGGCACGGCCTGGAGTCGGTCGAACGGGAAGTTCGCTGGCTCAACGAGCTGATCGCCTCGGAGCGGCAGTCGGACGCTGAGCCCGGAAACCCCCACGGGGGTCATACAGAAGGCGGCGCAGCGGGCGCGGCTGGCTAGGGCCGGCAGGCGTGCGTCGCTGAGCGGCAGGAGATAAGGAGTAATCCTCATGGGTTCGGTACGGGTAGCCATCGTTGGCGTGGGAAACTGCGCGAGTTCCCTGGTCCAGGGCGTGGAGTACTACAAGGACGCTGACCCTGCGGGCCGGGTGCCCGGCCTCATGCACGTCCAGTTCGGCCCGTATCACGTCAGCGACATCGAGTTCGTCGCCGCGTTCGACGTGGATGCCAAGAAGGTCGGCCGTGATATCGCCGAGGCGATCGTCGCGAGCGAGAACAACACCATCAAGATCTGCGACGTGCCGCCCACCGGCATCACGGTCCAGCGGGGACCCACGCTGGACGGCCTCGGCGAGTTTTACCTCCAGGTCATCACCGAGTCCGACGAGCCGCCGGCCGACGTCGTGGCTGCGCTACGGGAATCCCGCGCCGACGTACTCGTCTCGTACCTGCCGGTCGGCTCCGAGCAGGCGGACCGGTACTACGCGCAATGCGCGATCGACGCCGGCGTCGCGTTCGTCAACGCGCTGCCCGTCTTCATTGCATCCGACCCGCAATGGGCCGCCAAGTTCACCGCGGCCGGGGTTCCCATCATCGGCGATGACATCAAGTCACAGGTGGGCGCCACGATCACGCACCGGGTGCTGGCCAAGCTCTTCGAGGACCGCGGAGTGGAGTTGCTGCGCACATACCAGCTCAACTTCGGCGGCAACATGGACTTCATGAACATGCTGGAGCGCAAGCGGCTGCAGTCAAAGAAGGTGTCCAAGACCCAGTCCGTTACCTCGCAGATCCCGCATGAGATGGAGAAGGCCGCCGTGCACATCGGCCCCTCCGACCACGTGCCCTGGCTGGATGACAGGAAGTGGGCCTACGTCAGGCTGGAGGGACGCGCCTTCGGCGACGTGCCGCTGAGCATGGAGTACAAGCTTGAGGTCTGGGACTCGCCGAACTCGGCGGGCGTGATCATTGACGCCGTCCGGGCAGCGAAGATCGCTAAGGACCGCGGCGTCGGCGGCCCTATCCTGTCGGCCGCCTCGTATTTCATGAAGTCACCGCCCGAGCAGTACAGCGACGACGCCGCTCGGGACCTGGTGGACAAGTTCATCCGCGGTGAGGTCGAGCGCTGACGGGGCGCCCGTGCCGTTCGCGGCGAGATGCCCGGGATGCGGCGGCTCCCCGGGCATTGGCGCGACGGGCCGCCTTGCCCTCAGGCGCCCGTCCCCGGGCGCGAGCGGGCCCTGCGCGGTGCGGCCCCGGGCCCGGGCGGATTCGCGGGCCCGCTGCTTCCCCGTAGGCTGACAGCGTGCCCCTCCTGGCAGCCCGCCGCGGCAAGCTGGCGGCATGAACCGTGCGGTCACCATTCCTGACTGACCTGCGCCTGGTGCTGGCCGAGCGGGATTTCCGGCGGCTGTTCGCCACCAGGCTGATCTCGCAGGCCGGCGACGGCGTTTTCACCGCCGGACTGGGCAGCTACGTATTCTTCAACGCCACGACCTACCCCAACCCGGCCTCGGCCGCCGGGGCGTTCGCGGTGCTCTACCTGCCCTACTCGCTGATCGGCCCGTTCGCCGGCGTGTTCATCGACCGCTGGTCGCGCAGGCAGATACTGGTCTGGTCGGCCCTCATCCGCTCTGTCTTCGTGGTACTGACCGCCTCGCTGGTGGCCTCGGGCAACCTGGGAGTCCCCCTGTACGCCGGCGTCCTGCTGGTGCTGGGGGTCAACAGGTTCTTCCTGTCCTCGTTGTCCGCGGCGCTGCCGCACGTGGTAGCGGAGGACAAGCTGGTGATGGCGAACGCCGTGTCGCCGACCGCGGGCGGGATCATGGCAGCGGTCGGCGGGATCAGCGGCCTTGGCGTGCACCTGGCGACCGGCGGCGGCCAGGGCGGCTCCGCGATCACCCTGCTGGCCGGCGGGTGCTGCTACCTCCTGGCCGGCCTGGTGGCCAGGAGGATGCGCCGCGACCTGCTCGGCCCGCGCCGAGTCGCTGGCGAGCGGCAGCCCGGCCAGGTGCTCGCCGAGCTTGCCGCCGTGGCGGCCGGCCTGGCGGCGGGCGCGCGCTACCTCGGGCGGCTGCGCGGGCCGGCTAGGGTA
>DATGVY010000209.1:0-2186 GCA_035299845.1 Streptosporangiaceae bacterium | reverse complement strand
CGGGATCATGAAACAGCTGCGGCCAGCCGGCGCCGATGATTGGCCGTCCGCTGCCGGGTACATGAGGCAGGCCACCGGCACTCATGAAGCGGAGGACCTGAGGATGCTCGCCATCGTCGCTGCCGTCATTTTCGCCGTCGCGTTCATTATCCGGGTCACCTCAACGGCGACCGACCTGGTGCTAGCGCCGATCAGCCTGCTGCTTGCCGGACTGGCCTGCCTTGCCCTGCATCAGGCGGGCGTCGGAACGGGCTGGTCGTACCCGCGTCGCCGCCGCCGCCGCTGACCACGAAGCCGTCCGGGCGCCTGTTCCGCCCGGGCCGCGCCGGGCGCCCGGGGCCGCTGAGCCACCAGGCCGGGAAGCCGCTTCGGCACGGGCCGAAGTAGCGGTAACTAGAACGGGCTGAATGGAGATCATCGAGGAACAGCGGACCAAGCCGCGGCAGGCGCCAGGCCAGCTGCTGAGTATCGCCGGACTCGGGCTGCTTACCGGCGCGCTGGTGGAGGTCGGGCGGACCGGCTGGTCGGCGCCGCGCACCGTCGGTCACTGGCCGTCGGTCACTGGCCGTCGGTCACTGGCCGTTGACACGCGCGCCAGCGGAGGACGACTGCGTAACTGCCGGGGTTCAATAGCCGGGGATCGCGTGACCTTAGCCTGGGGACATGTACGTTCCAGCGCACTTCGCGGTCAGCGACCCGGGCCAGATCGCAGCGTTTGTCGAGCAGGCCGGAGCCGCTGATCTGGTGACGTTCGACGGCACCGGGCTGGCCGCCAGCCTGCTGCCGGTCATCTGGGACACCTCCGGCGGCGGGCACGGGCGGCTGCTCGGCCATCTCGCGCTGGCCAACCCGCAGTGGAGCACCGCTGCGCCTGGCGTGCCCGCGCTGGCCATCGTGCACGGCCCGCAGGCATACGTCTCGCCGTCGTGGTACCCGAGCACGCGGGAGCACAGCCGGGTCGTGCCGACATGGAACTACACCAGCGTGCACTTCACCGGCCCGGTCACGTTCCACCGGGACGCGGACTGGCTCCGCGACATCGTCACCCGGCTGACCGAGCGGCACGAAAGCCACCAGGATCGGCCCTGGCGGGTCGAGGACGCTCCGGCGGCCTACATCGACGAGCAGCTGCGGGGCATCGTCGGCGTCGAGATGTCGGTGGCCCGCGTCGAGGCCAAGGACAAGCTCAGCCAGAACCGCAGCGCGGCAGACCGGGCCGGTGCCGAGGCCGGGCTCCGCGGCACCGCCGATCCCGGCGCGCACGCGATAGCCGAGCTGATGCGGGCCCGCGACGCGGCTCCGGACAGCTGAGCACGCCCGGCCCGAGACAGCTGAGCACGCCCGGCCCGAGACAGCAGAGTACGCCAAGCCCCGGACAGCTGAGCATGCCGGGCCAGCACCGGGCCGCGCCCGAGGCCAGCACGGTGCCTATGGATGACAGTCGCTGCCCTAGGCTCCGTAGGACGACAGTCGCCGCGCCGGCGCTCTCCCGACGAGTACGGCGGCCAGCTCCCCGCGAGCTAGCCCGCGTGATGTCCGCTCATCCGGGCGGGCCGATTCCCGGCTCCTCGGCTGGGCCCGCGCCGGCAAACTCAGCGATGATCTTGGTAAGCGCGCTGAGCAGGTGCCTGTGCTCCGCGGCGGTGAGGGTCGCGGTTGCCCGTCGTTCAAGCTCATCCCGCTCCCGCTCGATCGCGCCCCGCACCAGGAGGGCACGTTCGGTCAGGTAGAGGCGGACGAGCCGGGCGTCCGCCGGGTCGCGCCGCCTGGCGACAAGCCCGGCCGCCGCCATCCGGTTCGCGGACTTCACCACGGTGGGGGTGGCGACCCGCAGGCGGCTGGCCAGCTCCCCCGGCGTGAGCCCGTCGGTCTCCCACAGCACCTCGAGCACGAGGTTCTGCCCGACGCGGACGCCGTGGCGGCTCATCGCCTCGTCAGCAGCACCGCGCATGAGCTTGGAAGCTCGGGTGAACAGCGAGATGAACTCGTTCATGCCCTGATCGTAGGCAGTCGCTTGCCGGCTAGCGGTCTCCCCCGCTAGGCTAGCTCGCTAGCCGGCTATCGACACCACCTCGCCCTGGCGCGGGCCGGGCCGGCGCCGCGCGGGCCGGGCCGGGCCGCCCTGGCACAGGCCGGGCCGGCGCCGCGCGGGCCGGGCCGGCGCCGCGCGGGCCGGGCCGGCGCCG
>DATGVY010000208.1:0-1671 GCA_035299845.1 Streptosporangiaceae bacterium | reverse complement strand
CGGGCTGGGGCTTACCGCAGTGCTGGCGGGCGCCACGCTGATCATCTGGCGGCGGAGAGCGGGTGCCGCGCGCCGCGCGCCGAGATACCCGCGGTGATCACCATCAGGCCGGCCGAACTCGCGCCGCACCCAATGTCAGGCCCCACGGCGTCGGCGTTGTGGGGACGCCAGCCTGGTGGTCGGCGTGGCCACCGGAGTTGCGCCTGAAAGATCGTTCTGTGTTTCATCGAGTTCTTGCTGGGCCTCCACCTGGGTTCGGCGCTGGCGCCGGAGGGTGGAAGCCGTGCGGCAGCCATCAGCACTGCCCAGCCGGATCACCATCTGGCCAGGCCCGCGCCGGTAAACCACCGCTGCCGCGCCAGCGGCTCAGAGCCGTCCCCCGGGCTCGTGCCGGGCCTTCAGCGAATGCTCAGCCAATTGGTAGCAAACATCCAGCCGCCCCGGCCACGCCGGGACCTGCCCGGCGACGAATAACCGGTGAAAGCTCACACGAAAGGAATTGTCCATGCTCCGGATCACCCAGCCCCCCGCGACCGCGGCCGTGACGGCCGAACACCCGCTGGCCACCGCCGGCCGGCACCTGACCCGGTACGGGCTGGTCGTGGTGATCGCCGGGATCGGCGCGCTGAAGTACACCACCTACGAAGCGGCCGCGATCCAGCCGCTGATCGCGCACAGCCCGGTCTTCAGCTGGGTCTACGGCGTCGTCAGCGTGCGCGCCTTCGCCGCCGTCCTGGGCACCCTGGAGATCACCGCCGCGCTGCTCATCGCCCTCCGGCCGCTGTCGCCGCGGATCTCCGCTGTCGGCAGCGCCATGGGCGTGCTGCTGTTCGCCAGCACGCTGAGCTTCCTGTTCACCACGCCAGGGGTGCTTGCCGCGTCCGGGTTCCCGGTGCTGTCGGTGCTGCCCGGCCAGTTCCTGCTCAAGGACCTCGTGCTGGCCGGCGCCTCGCTGTGGACCCTGGGCGACTCGCTGGCCGCCGCCGCCCGGCGCGGCGCACCCGGCGGCCAGCAGCGCAGGTAATGGCCGCCGACCGGCGGGCCGGCCGCGTGCCACCGGTGGTGGCCAGCGGCGTCGTCTACATAGCCGCCGAGGACGGCACCCTATGTGCGCTCAAGGCCGCCACCGGCCAGAAACTGGCGAGCATCGCTATCGGCGCGCCGCCATCGCGGCCGCCCCGGTCGCGGACGGGACCGTCTACGCCGGCGCCTTTGACCAGTGCCTGCCCGCGCACGCGCCCCATAGCCCGGCCGGTAGCGGACATACGGTCGTGGCCGGTTCGGTGAAACAGCCGGATAAGGCCCGCCCACGGCATCCCGCGCCGCCGACGGCCCAGCACCAGATGGCCCGGGGAGGTCTCTTGACAGTGGTCCCATCCCAGCCTCGATGACCGGGCTGGCGCAGCGGCAGGCACCGCGGCCAGACGAGGCAGCAGGGCCGCGGCAGCCGCCGGTCAACGTCCAGCCATCCCCGGCGATACCGGAGGGGGCGGGTCCGGTCCCTGAGACCCGCGACCAGCGCAGCGTCCGGTTCGAGCGGGACGTGCTGCCCTACCTGGACCAGCTGTATGCCGCCGCGGTGCGGATGACCCGGAACCCGGCCGACGCGGAAGACCTCGTACAGAAAACCTTCGCGAAGGCCTACGGGTCGTTTCACCAGTTCCAGCAGGG
>DATGVY010000207.1:0-9274 GCA_035299845.1 Streptosporangiaceae bacterium | reverse complement strand
GCCGGCAGGCGGAAAGCAGCGGGCCAGCGTCAGCAGCAGCGTGGCCAGCCGTAGCGCCAGCGGTTGCATCAGCGGTCGCATCAGCGCCGGCATCGGCAGCAGCATCACGGCCGACATCGGCAGCAGCACCAGCGCCGGCATCACGACCGGCATCGCCAGCAGCACCAACGCCGGCACCGGCAGCAGCACCACGGCCGGCACCGGCGGCAGCATCAACGCCGGCGTCGGCGTCGGGGTCAGCGGCGGGCAGCACGATGCCTGGCCGCAGCTGGCCCTGCCGGTACCGGTGCACCATCGAGATCACCCGGCTGACCAGGTTGCCCAGGCCGTTGGCGAGGTCATCATTGGCCCGGGCTATCAGCCGGGCCACGGTGAAGTCGGCGTCACCGACCCGTGGCACCTCGCGCAGCAGCCACCAGCGGACCGCATCGGTGCCGAACCGGCTGGCCAGCGCCGCAGGCTCGGCGACCGACCCGGCGGCAGGCCCGGCGGCACCGGCCGAAAGCCCGGCAGCTCCGGCCGGTCCGCTGCCGTCAGCCCTGGCCGGCGCCGGCCCTGCAGCGGACTTGCTGATCTTGCGGCCGCCGATGGTCAGGTAGTCGTGCACCAGGATGTCGGTAGGCAGCGGCAGGCCAGCCGACAGCAGGATGGCCGGCCAGTACACGGCGTGAAACCGCAGCACGCCCTTGCCGACCAGGTGAATCCGGCGGCTGGCCCCGCCCCACCAGCGCTGGTAGGCCTCGCCGCCGGTGCCGTATCCGAGCGCGGTGACGTAGTTGCCCAGCGCATCCCACCAGACGTAGATGACCTGGCTAGGGTCGTCGGGCACCGGTATGCCCCAGCCATGGGCACGGGCGACCGACCGGGAGGCGCTGAAGTCCTCCAGCCCGCCCGCGATGAAGCCGAGCACCTCGTTCCTCCGGGCGGCGGGCTCGATCCGGAGCCGGCCGGTGCTGATCAGTTCATGCAGCCGCCCGGCGTACCTGGACAGCCGGAAGAACCAGTTCTTCTCGGCGACGCGCTGCGGCTCGGTGCCGTGCTCGGGGCACCGGCCGCCGGCCAGCCCGGCGGGCTCGTAGAACTGCTCGCAGCCCACGCAGTACAGGCCCGCGTAGTCCTTCTGGTAGAGATCGCCGCTGGCCGCGCAGGCCCGCCAGAGCCGCTCCACGCCGGGCCGATGCCGCGGGTCGCTGCTGGTGCGGATGAAGTCGTCGAACGACAGCGCTAGCGGCTCGCGCAGCCCGGCGAAGACTGCCGCGTTCCGGCTGACAAGCTCGGCCACGGCGATGCCCGCTGCCTCGGCCGCCAGCACGTTCTTCAGTGAGTTGTCGTCCGTTCCGGTCTGGAACCTGACCTCGTGGCCGGCCAGCCGGTAATGCCGGGCCAGCACGTCGGCCTGCACGAACTCAAGCGCGTGGCCGAGATGCGGGGGCCCGTTGACGTACGGAATCGTCGTGCTGATGAAAACACGTTCGTTGCTCACCGGAACCTCCTGGGGACAGGGGCTCCGACCGCCGCAACAAAATCGAGGCCCCGATTTCGGGACCTCTTTGCTGACGTTGTCCTGGCAGCGCGAACTGGCCCCGCTAGCGGGGCATCATCTCCGAGCGCAGCCATGCCGTCACAAATCCAGGATACAACGTCAAGCAGCATTAACGGGGCCGGCGGCGCCAGCCAAGGACGCCGCGGCGCGGCAGGCGGCGGGCCGGATCTCGCGAACCGGCACAGCAGGCCGGACTAGCCAAGCCGGATCGCGAGTCAACTCCGGCGGCTCACGGCTGGGCGAGGCGCTGCAGGATTAGCTCGCGAACCCGGGCCGCGTCGGCCTGGCCCCTGGTCGCCTCCATCACCGCCCCGACGAGCGCGCCTGCCGCGGCGATCTTGCCGTCAAGGACCTTGGCGGCCACTTCCTGGTTCGCCGCGATGGCGGCGTCAACCGCGGCGAGCAGCGTCCCCTCGTCACTGACCACCGCGAGGCCGCGGGCAGCGACGATCTCGTCCGGGCTGCCCTGTCCGGCCAGCACCCCGTCGAGCACCTGCCTGGCCAGCCGGTCGTTGAGCGAGCCGGACGCCACCAGCTCGGCGATCCTGGCCACCTGGGCCGGCGTCACCGGCAGGGCCGTCAGCTCGGTGCCGGACTCGTTCGCGTGCCTGGACAGCTCGCCGAGCCACCACTTGCGCGCATCGGCGGGCGCCGCGCCCGCGGCGACGGTCCCGGCGACCAGGTCAAGCGCGCCCGCGTTGCCGAGCGCGGTCATGTCCAGGTCGGACAGTCCCCACACGGCCTGCAGCCGGGACCGGCGGGCCGATGGCAGCTCCGGCAGCGTCGCCCGCAGCCGCTCCACCCACTCGGCCGACGGCGCGACAGGGACGAGGTCGGGCTCGGGGAAGTACCGGTAGTCCTGTGCCTCTTCCTTGCTCCGGCCCGGGGTGGTCTGCCCGGTCTCCTCGTGGTAGTGCCTGGTCTCCAGCACGACCCGCCGGCCGGCGTCAAGGACAGCCGCCTGCCGCTCGATCTCCGACTGCACGGCCCGCTCGACCGACCGCAGCGAGTTGACGTTCTTGGTCTCGGTGCGGGTGCCCCAGGTGCCGGAGCCGCGCGGCGCCAGGGAGGTGTTGACGTCGCAGCGCAGTGATCCCTCCTCCATCCGGACGTCGGAGACGTCCAGTGCCCTGAGCACCTCTCGCAGCTCGGTCACGTAGGCACGGGCCACCACCGGGGCCAGCGCGCCGGTGCCGGGCACCGGCTTGGTGACGACCTCCACCAGCGGGATGCCCGCCCGGTTGTAGTCGACGAGTGAGTAGTCCGCCCCGTGGATCCGGCCGGTCGCGCCGCCGACATGCAGCGACTTGCCGGTGTCCTCCTCTAGGTGGACCCGCTCGATGCCGATCCTGAAGTCGGCGCCAGCCACGGTGATGTCCAGCCAGCCGTCCGTGCACAACGGCTCGTCGTACTGCGATATCTGATAGTTCTTCGGCATATCTGGGTAGAAGTAATTTTTCCTGGCAAACCGGCACCAGGAGGCTATTGAGCAGTTCAGCGCCAGCCCGATCCTGATCGTGTACTCGATGGCGGCCCTATTGATCACCGGCAGCGAGCCCGGCAGGCCGAGGCAGACCGGGCAGACGGCGGCATTGGGCTCCGCGCCGAAGCCGGCCGGGCTGCCGCAGAACATCTTCGTCACGGTGCCGAGTTCGACGTGCGTCTCCAGCCCGAAGACCGGATCGTACCGGGCAACGGCACCGTCATACGGGACAACCGGCATCGTCTCGGTCATCGCCCGGCCTCCCGGCCAGGGCCGGCGGCACCGAGCCCGTTCGCCTCGTCAAGCAGCGGGTGCCCACGGCGCTGATCCAGCGCGGCCTCGACGGCCGCGCCGACCCGGTACATCCGGTCGTCGGCCAGCACGGGCGCCATGATCTGCAGGCCGACCGGCAGGCCATCCTCGGCCGCCAGGCCGCACGGCACCGAGATCGCCGCATTGCCCGCCAGGTCCGACGGGATCGTGCAGAGATCCGCCAGGTACATCGCCATCGGGTCGTCGGCCCGCTCACCAATCGGGAACGCCGTGGTCGGCGTGGCTGGTGACACCAGCACGTCGGCCTGCTCGAACGCCGCGTCGAAGTCCCGCGTGATCAGGGTGCGGACCTGCTGCGCCTTGCCGTAGTAGGCGTCGTAGTAGCCGCTGGACAGCGCATAAGTGCCCAGCATGATCCGGCGCTTGACCTCGGCGCCGAATCCCGCCGCGCGGGTCAGCGACATGACCTCCTCGGCACTGTGGGTGCCGTCATCCCCGACCCGCAGCCCGTACCGCATCGCGTCGAAGCGGGCCAGGTTGGACGAGCACTCGCTCGGAGCGATCAGGTAGTAGGCCGGCAGCGCATAGCTGAAATGCGGGCAGGAGACCTCGCCGACCTTGGCGCCGAGCGACTCAAGCAGCTCGACCGCCTCGCTGAACCTAGCGAGGACGCCAGGCTGGTATCCCGCCCCGCTCAGCTCGGTGACCACGCCGATGCGCAGGCCGGCGACGTCCGCCTGCCGCGCGGCGGCCACCACCGGCGGGACCGGCGCGTCCAGCGATGTCGAGTCACACGGGTCGTGCCCGGACATGGCCTCGTGCAGCAGCGCGGCGTCGAGCACGGTCCGGGCCAGCGGTCCCGGCGTGTCGAGCGAGGAGGCGAAGGCCACCACGCCATATCTGGAGGAGCCGCCGTAGGTCGGCTTCACCCCGACGATCCCGCAAACTGCGCCGGGCTGGCGGATCGACCCGCCGGTGTCCGTGCCGATAGCCAGCGGTGCCTCGAACGCGGCGACCGCCGCCGCGGAGCCACCCGACGAGCCGCCAGGCACCCGGCTGAGATCCCAGGGGTTGCGCGACGGGCCGAAGGCCGAGTTCTCTGTCGATGAGCCCATGGCGAACTCGTCCATGTTGGTCTTGCCGAGAATGACGATCCCGGCTCGCCTGAGCCGCTTGGTGATGGTCGCGTCGTAGGGGGGCTGCCAGCCGGCCAGGATGCGCGATCCGCAGGTCGTGGGCATGTCGATCGTGGTGAAAACGTCTTTCAGCGCCAGCGGGACCCCGGCCAGCGGCCCGAGTGGCCGGCCGGCCGCGCGCTGGTCGTCGACCGCGCGGGCGGCCCGCAGCGCGCCGTCGGCCGCCACGTGCAGGAAGGCGTGCACGGACGCGTCCACGGCCTCGATCCGGTCCAGGTGCGCCGTGGTGACCTCCACCGCGGACACGTCGCCCGCGGCTACCGACGCCGCGATCGCGGCCGCCGTCAGCCCGGTCAGCTCACCGCTCATGGTCAGTCCTCCGCCAGGATGCGCGGGACGCGGAACCGGCCCTGCTCGGCCGACGGCGCCTGACTGAGCACGGCGTCCGCGCCGAGCGGGGGCACCACCGTGTCATCGCGGAACACATTAATGACCCCCGCCGCATGCGTCATCGGCGGGATTCCCTCCGCGGCCACCTCCTGCACCCTGGCTACCGCAGCGATGATCACGTCGAGCTGGCCGGCGAACCGGTCGAGCTCGTCCTCGCCGAGTGCCAGCCTCGACAGCGAGGCCAGGTGGGCGACCTCCTCGCGGGTAATTGACATGGACGCCATCCTAGGGGCCGGGCCGGGCCATAGCCGACGGCTTATCCGGCCCTAGCGAGCCGGGCCAGGGCCCGGGCTGACGACGTCCGTCCGGCCGTTGGCCTCCGGCGCGCTGACCGGCGCCGGCGGGGAGATTCCCGGCCGCGGCACGGGACT
Organism: Streptosporangiaceae bacterium; assembly: GCA_035299845.1. Lineage (GTDB taxonomy): Bacteria > Actinomycetota > Actinomycetes > Streptosporangiales > Streptosporangiaceae > Palsa-506. Next base: position 4,018 of record DATGVY010000207.1, on the reverse strand, counting down.
GGCCGGCCGCGGCACAGGGCTGGCCGGCCGCGGCGCGGGACTGGCCGGCCGCGGCACGGGACTGGCTGGCCTGGGCACAGGACCGGCTGGCCTGGGCGCGGGACCGGCTGGCCTGGCCGGAGTGCTGGCAGACGATCCCGGGGCAGCGCCTGGCCGCGGAACGCTGATCGCCCAGGCAGCGGCCGCCGGCGCCTGGCGCCTGGCACCGGGCACCCCGTGCTTGGCGAGCCACGCCGTGGCCGACGCCGGGCTGAGCGGCCTGCTGAAGTACCAGCCCTGAGCCGCGTCACAACCCATCACCTGCAGCGCGGCCGCCACCTCGGCAGACTCCACCCCTTCGGCAACGCAGCGGAGGCCGAGGGCGCGGACCAGGTCCACGATCGACTGGACGATCGCCTCGTCGTCGGCCGAGTCCAGCAGGCGGCCGATGAACGACGAGTCGATCTTCACCTCACTGACCGGCAGCTGCCGGAGCCGGATGAGCGAGGAGTATCCCGTCCCGAAGTCATCGAGGCTGAGCGCGACGCCCAGCGCGGCCAGGGATTCCGCCGAGGCAGCGGCATGAGCGGGCTCGCTGGTGAGCACCTGCTCGTTGATCTCCAGCAGGATCGCCTCCGGCGGCAGGCCGGTTCTGGCCAGCTCGCGGGAGATCGTCTCGGCCAGGCCGACGTCGAGCAGGTCCCTGGCCGCGACATTCACCGAGACCTGGACCGGCAGCCCGTCCTGCCACCAGCGCGAGGCCTGCGCCAGGGCCATCTCGACCACGCGCGCGGTGAGATCGCGCATCAGGTACGAGTGCTCGACCAGCGGGATGAACTCGTCCGGCCGGATCGTGCCCCGCACCGGATGCCGCCAGCGGACCAGCGCCTCCATCCCGGCGGCCCGGCGGTCCCCCAGGTACACCTTGGGCTGGAACTGCAGCTCAAGCTCGCCGCGGTCGATGCCGCGGCGCAGGTCACTGAGCAGCGCAAGGCGGGCGGGCGAGTTGCGGTCGGAGTCGGCAACGTATCGCTCCACCCCGCTGCGGCGCTCCTTCGCCAGGTACATCGCCACATCGGCGTGCTGCATCAGCAGCTCGAACCCGGTCGCGTCGTCCGGATAGAGGGCAAGCCCGACGCTCGCCTCGATCTCGATCGACATGCCCTCCAGGCGGATCGGCTCGGCGATGGCGGCACGCAGCCGGGCGGCGACCTCGCGGGCCGCGCTCACCTCGCGGACTGGCGGCAGCAGCACGGCGAACTCGTCGCCGCCGAGCCGCGCCACTATGTCACCGGGCCGGACGCTGTGCGTCAGCCGGTGCGCCACCGTGCCCAGCAGCCGGTCACCGGCCGGGTGCCCTAACGTGTCGTTGACCTCCTTGAAGCGGTCCAGGTCCAGCAGCAGGAAGCCGACCGTGCTGCCCGAGCGCGCCGCCTGAACCAGTGCCTCCTCGGTCTTGCGCACGAGCAGCTTGCGGTTAGACAGGCCGGTCAGCTCGTCATGGTGCGCCTGGTGCTCTCGCTGCATGGAGATCTCGGCGTTGACGTAGATCGCGGTCAGCGGCAGCAGGAACAGCACGAGGAGCAGCGGCGAGCGGCTCACGATCACGACCACCAGCGGCGCGGCGGACAGCAGCACGAAGTTGGCGAAGGCCTGGTAGGGCAGGTTGCCCCGGAGCGTACGGAAATACGGCCCGCGCGAGTGCAGCGCTATCGCGGTGCCGACCAGCAGGAAGTTGACGACGAAATAGGCGATCGCGGCCAGCGCCACGGCCGGCAGCCCGGCGCCGCTCGGCAGCCAGGGCCGGCTGGGCGCCGGGTGCAGCCCGGCCGACGTCAGGGCCAGCCCGGCGGCGCCCAGGCTCAGCGTGAACTGGGCCGCGTTGAACGCGATGCGATGCGGCGCCTTGCGCTTCGCACCGCCGACCAAGGTAGTGGAGATCACCCGCAGCAGCGCGGCGACGGGGAATCCCCAGAACAGCAGCGCGGCGAAGCTGAAGGCAAGCGAGACGACGGGCGCGTCAGGACCCGGCTTGCCAGGCGTCACGATGGGCCGGACCTCGCCCACGACGACGAGCACCGCGATCACCCAGAACCTCGGATTGTGCGCCAGGTGATTCAGCCCCGCCAGGCCCAGCCGGCTGACTGCCCAGGCAAGAACGACGACGCCCGCACCGGTCACTGCGGTCATATGGATCCAGAGCGGCGAACCGGCCCGCGGACCGATGTCCCTGGTGTCGTTCGGGTCCTTCATAGGCATCCTCACGCGTGGGGCAACCGCGGCGATAGGCGAATGCTCCTGCTGCTCAATGAGAAGCGTACGGCGAAAATCGTACTTCCCGAAGCCAATTGCATACGATCTGTTACAACCTTTCGGCCTAAAGCCCTACTATCTGTTCTCCTGTCCGGATTTCCGGCTGACTTAGCTCGCCGGATCAGCCGGCCCGGCGGCACCGTCCTGGCCGCCGCGGCCCGGCGCCTCGGCCGACGCACCGGCTGTCGGCGTCGCGCGAGCCGCATCAGGCCCCTGCTCCAGCAGTACGGTCAGGCCAGCCTCGTCCAGGACCGGTATGCCGAGCGCGCCGGCCTTGTCGTACTTGGAACCGGGGTCCTCCCCGGCCACCACGAAGCTGGTCTTCTTCGAGACCGAGCCTGCCACTTTCCCGCCGAGAACCTGCACCGCCTCGCCGGCCTCGGCGCGGCTGAACCCGGCCAGGGTGCCGGTAATGACCACGGTTACCCCGGTCAGCGGCCGGGCAACGCGGGAGCCGCCGGCGAAATTCGGGTCGGCAAGCGCAACGCCAGCGTCGCGCCATTTCGCCACGATCGCCTGGTGCCAATCCACGGCAAACCAGTCGATGACCGAGGCGGCAATTGTCGGGCCGACGTCATCGACGGCGGTCAGCAACTCGACCGGCGCCGTGGCGATCTCGTCCACCGAGCCGAATTCGGTGGCCAGCGCGCGGGCCGCGGTCGGCCCGACATGCCTGATCGACAGCGCCACCAGGATCCGCCACAGCGGCCGGCTCCGCGCCTCCTCCAGGTTGCGCACCAGCTTGGCCGCGTTCGCGGTCAGCGTCCCCTGCTTGTTCACGAAGAACGGGCAGCTGGCCAGCGAGTCGGCGGTGAGCGTGAAAATGTCGCCCTCGTCGGTCACCAGGCCGGCGTCGAGCAGCGCGACAACCGCCTCGTACCCGAGCACCTCGATGTCGAGCGCGCCGCGGCCGGCCAGGTGGAACAGCCGCTCGCGGAGCTGAGCCGGGCAGGACCTGGCGTTCGGGCAGCGCCAGTCGACCTCGCCTTCCTCCCGGGCCAGCGCAGTACCGCAGGCCGGGCACTGCGACGGGAACTCGAACGCCCGCTCCGCGCCGGTGCGCAGGTCGGCGACCGGCCCGACGACCTCCGGTATCACGTCGCCGGCCTTGCGCAGCACCACCATGTCGCCGATCAGCACGCCCTTGCGGGCCACCTCGTCGGCGTTGTGCAGGGTTGCCCTGTCCACCGTGGAGCCGCTGACCTTGACCGGCTCCATCACGGCGAACGGCGTAACCCGCCCGGTTCGCCCGACGTTGACCTGGATGTCATGCAGCCTGGTGGTGACCTCTTCCGGCGGGTACTTGTAGGCGATCGCCCATCGCGGCGCCCGGCTCGTCGCGCCGAGCGAGCGTTGCACCGCTAGCTGGTCGAGCTTGACCACCACACCGTCGATCTCGTACGGCGTATCGTGCCGGTGCTCGGCGTAGTAGTCGATGTAGTCCCGCACCTCGTCCAGGCTTGGCACGACCAGGAACAGCGAGCTGACCGGCAGTCCCCAGCTGCGCAGCCGCTCGTACCAGCCGGACTGGGTCTGCGGCGGGTCGTCGAGGCCCTGCACGCGGCCCACGCCGTGCAGGATGAGATCCAGCGGTCGGGCGGCGGTGATCCGCGGGTCCTTCTGGCGCAGCGACCCGGCCGCGGTGTTGCGCGGGTTCACGTACGGAACCTTGCCGGCCTCGACCTGGCGCTCATTCAGCAGGTGGAACGCTGCCACCGGCAGGAAT
>DATGVY010000206.1:0-1921 GCA_035299845.1 Streptosporangiaceae bacterium | reverse complement strand
TCATCCTGACCTGCAGGAAGTCACCATCAGATGGCGCGGCTCGTTCGGCTACATGGACGCCTGGGCCGGCGACGGCGACGAGGACGACGAGCAGATCCCGCTGTGCCGCATCGAGTACCTCGGCGACGAGCAGGACTGGGGCTTCGCCCTCTACGACCCCGCCACCGAGACCTACACCCCGGCCCTGCTGCGCACCGGCCAGCCCGCCGGGCACCCCAGCGACGCCTTCGACACCGCCGCCATCATCCATCTCACCGACTACCAGCAGTGAGCATCACGCCGGCCCACAACCGGCAAAGGACTTACGGCGTGCTGCACTAGTAGCTCGTCAGTCCTGAGTTGTGGGGTACAAGTGCTTGAGTTTGATCCGTGCATCCTCGGTCGTGAAGCGCCAGTCGACACCCCGGCCGGAGTGGTTGCGCGCTGCCTGCCACGCCATGACCTCCCGCTCTAGGGTCGCCCGGTCGCCCAGGCGGCGGTCCAGGCACTGGTTGGCCAGCACGGCAAGCTCGATCTCGGCCATGTTCAGCCAGCTGCCGTGCTTGGGCGTGTAGTGCAGTTCCAGCCGGCCGGCCAGCCGTTTGGCCTCGGCCGGCTCGAACGCCTCATACAGCGACGCGGGCGTGTGGGTGTTGAGGTTGTCTTGCACCAGCACAATCTGCTCAGCATCGGGGTAGTGGACGTCGGCCAGGTCCTGGATGCAGTGCGCCCAGTCGATGCGGGTGCGCCGGTCGCTGACCATGACGTCGCGCCAGCCAGCAAGCGGCTCGCACACCAGGAATAGGTTGCAGACCCCACCGCGCTGGTACTCATAATCCTGCCTGGCTGGCCGGCCCGGCGCGACCGGCTGGGGCGGGGTGACCTCGCCGAGCAGTTGGCGGCTGGTCTCGTCCAGGCAGACCTGCGGGCGGCGCGGGTCATAGGGCCGGGTGTAGACCTCAAGCACGTCCTCCATGCGCCAGACGAACTGGGCATCCTGCCCGGGCGGGATGCACCAGCGCTGGGTCAGCCACGGCTTGAGCCGGTTTGCTTTAAGGCCTGCCGCACCGTCTCATACGACACCGACTCCACCACCTCCAGCTCGGCCAGCCGATCGGCCAGCAGCCGCAACGTCTAGCGCTTGCGCCCTTCCGGCGGTGCGCTGCACGCCAGCGCGACCAAGTGGGCCTCCTGCTCCCCGTCCGGCCGGCGGCGGTATTCGCGCGCAGGCGGTTTGCGGTACACCGCAGCGTCCAGCCCCGCCGCGACGTACTTCATGCGGACCCGGGCCACGGTGGCCGGGTTAACCTCCAGCGCGGCGCCGGTGGCGGCGTCGGTCCAGCCCGGGCCGGCCTCGCCCTGGCCGGCCTTGAGCAGGATGCGGGCATGGGTCAGTGCACTGGCCGGGGCGACGCCCCGCCCGATCATGGTGTGCAGCCGGGCACGCTCCTCCTCCGATAGGACCACGATGTGTCGCTTGCGCACCTCGGCCTCCCTGCAGCGGCGGTATCCCTCGACCGCCGAGCATGAGACCAAACCTCACATCACACAAGTCACGACTGACGAGCTACTAGCCGCCTTACGCGCCGCGCAGCCGCAGCAGAATGCCACCCGCCAACAGCGGCCGCCTTGCGGGCGAGGGCACTATAACCGGCGTCGCAGCATCACACACAGCCCGTGCGAGGCTATTTCGTCATCGGCGCCGAAGACCAGCCGGCTATGGGCGGCCAGTAACCATACCTGCGCAGCTCCGCAGACTGCACCGAACGGCGGGTCCGCGCGTGGTTGCCATCGGCTCAAAGCCGTGGCCTGCAGCCGTTTGGTGCGTAAAGCCCAGCCCACCATGCCAGTCGGGCTGATGTGCGGACGCCTCCGGCTAGCCACAAGCCGACACGGAAGGAGAGTGACCACGGTGCCGGCCGGGAGGCAAGGAGCCCGGCCC
>DATGVY010000205.1:0-11053 GCA_035299845.1 Streptosporangiaceae bacterium | reverse complement strand
ACCAACCGGGTGCTGAGGCTGCCGGTGCGCAAGCGGCACGTGCTGATCGACTGGTGGGGCGCGCTGCTGCTGGTCGCGGGGGTGTCCTGCATCCTGCTCGCGACCCAGGCCGGCGGCACGGACTTCCCGTGGGGCTCCTGGCAGATCGTCAGCCTTTTCGTGCTGGGGGCGCTGTTCCTGGCGGGCTTCGTGGCCAGGGAGAAGGCGGCACCCGAGCCGATCCTGCCGCTGGAGCTGTTCCGGATGCAGATCTTCACCGTGGCGAACATGGTGTCCTTCGTCAGCGGCGTCGCCATGTTCGGCGCCCTCGCCTTCCTGCCGCAGTACCTCCAGCTCGTGCACGGGGTCTCGGCCACCGAATCGGGCCTGCTGCTGCTGCCGCTACTCATCGGCCTGCTGGTGATGAGCATCGGCTCGGGGCGCTACATCTCGAGGACCGGCCGGTACCGGTGGTTCCCGCTGGCCGGCACGGTCCTGGTCACCGTGGGGCTGATACTGCTCTCCCGCCTCGGCGCGCACACGTCGCTGACCGTCGTTGGCCTGGACATCCTGGTCTTCGGGGCGGGGCTCGGCCTGTTCATCCAGGTGCTGACCCTCGTCGTGCAGAATGCGGTGCCCATGCGGCAGATGGGCGTCGCGACCTCGTCGGTGACATTCTTCCGGTCGATGGGCGGCGCCATCGGGGCGTCGGCGCTCGGGGCCGTGCTGACCGCGCGGATCGCCGCCGAGTTCCCGCGTTTCCTGCCGCGGGCGGTGCTGGCAGGCGGCGGCGACAAGGTGGCCCGGCTCGTGCAGAGTCCCGCTGCCCTGCGCGTTCTCAAGATCACTCATCCCGCCATTCACGAGGGCATCATCCAGGCCTACTCGCACGCCATCGACACGCTGTTCCTGGTCGCCGTACCGGTATCGGTCCTCAGCGTGATCGCCGCGCTGTTCATCAAGCAGGTGAAGCTGCGGGTCAGCAACACCAGGCCCGCGGCGGCCGGTGACGGGCCGGACGGTGATGGGACGGCCCGGCATCGGCCGTCCGACTTCGGCACCGATGCCGTCCCGCTCGCCCCAGGAGGTTCGCACTAGATGCCTGGCGTGACCATCTCGGCCGGCTACGGCGCCGGCGGCAGCATTATCGCCCCCGACGTCGCCAGGCGGCTCAGCCTTCCGCTGCTCGACCGGGCAATAAGCTCGCACGTCGCCGCGCAACTGCAAGTTTCCGTGCCGGAGGCCGAGGGCGGGGAGGTCCGGCGGTCGCTCGCCGACCGGTTCCTTGGCGTGCTCGCGCCGCTGGCCGGCGGCGTGCTCTGCGCGGGCACCGACGCAGCTCCTCCCGAGGCGCTGCCGCCGCCCGATGACGCGGCCTTGTTCCGCGAGCAGGCCGAGGCCATCATGACCGGGGCGCTGCAAGACGGCGCGGTCATCCTCGGCCGGGCCGGCGGGGCCGCGTTCCACGAGCGTCCCGACGTGCTGTGCGTGCGCCTGTTCGGGCCTGCAGAGGCCCGTGTCGCGCAGGCGGCCAGGATCGAGAACGTCGATGCGCTAACCGCCCGGCGGCGCATGCCGGAGGTGGACCGCGCCCGCGCGCAGTACGTGCGACGGCTCTACGCCGCCGACATCGACGACCCTGCCTTCTACCGGCTGCAGATCGACAGCACGGCGCTGCCGCTCGACGCCTGCGCCAGCATCATCACGACCGCCTACGCGGCACTGACCGGCCGCTGAGGCCGGCTGACGATCGACCGGGCGGGCCGGGATCCCGGCCCCGCCCTGACCTGCCTGCGCGACACTGGGCAGGCCCGGATGCCCGGCGCGGCCTGATCTCCGACATCGCGGCCCTTGACGTGCACGCACCGCGGATTTATATTCTTCTGAAATGCTGTTCCACGATACCGAACAGTATTCAAGCAATTTGGCTCGTCTCGAAGAGGGAGGTGAGGAGCCCGCCGCCTGCCACTCTGGAGACAGCCGACGGGCGAACCGCATGACAGCAGCACCCACGACCCCGCAGAAGCTCTTTGCAGAGGTGATCGGCACCGCCTGCCTGGTGTACATCGGAGCCGGCTCGGCGGCCGCGACCGGAGTGATCGCGGCAGGCACCAAGGTCCCGTTCTCGATGGCCCAGCTCGGCATGATCTCGTTCGCCTTCATGTTCGCCGTCGTCGGCGTCGTATACGCGATCGGCCACATCTCCGGCGGCCACATCAACCCGGCTGTCACGGTGGGGCTGGCGGCGAGCGGCAAGTTCCCCTGGCGGGAGGTGCCGGGCTACGTGACCGCCCAGGTAGTCGGGGCGCTGATCGGCGCGCTCGGCTACTTCGTGACCCTGGGCAAGGCCGCCGCGGTCGCGGCGGGCGGCGGCGTCACCGGCTACAACCCCGCGACAATGGGATTCGGCCGGGGGTTGCTGATCGAGGCGATCGGCACTGCCATCCTCGTCTTCGTCGTCTTCGGAGTCATCGACCACCGCGCGGTTCCCGGCTGGGCGCCGATGGCGATCGGATCCGCGGTCTTCGCGATCATCATCATCCTGGGGCCGGCCACCGGGGCGGCCATCAACCCGGCCCGCTACCTGGGCGCCATCATCTGGCAGAGCGCGTTCGGCGGCACGGTGCACTGGTCGCAGGCACCTGCGTACCTCCTCGGAGAACTCGCGGGCGGCGTGCTCGGCGGGCTCGCCTACATGGCCCTGTCGCGCACCCGCACGGCCGGTGCCAGCCTTGCGCCGACGGACCCCGACGACTCGTCGGCGGCCAGCCCTAGCACTAGCAAGATCTCGGAAGGCGCGTCATGAAGAAGCTCATCAACTCCGCCGAAACTGTCGTAACCGACGCACTGGCCGGGGTGGCCGCCGCGCATCCCTCGCTTGCCGTTGACATCGAGAACAAGGTGATAACGAGGTCTGCCGGGCCGACTGCCGGAAAGGTGGGCCTGGTGTCGGGCGGCGGGTCCGGCCACGAGCCGCTGCACGGCGGCTTCGTCGGCTACGGAATGCTCGACGCCGCGTGCCCCGGCGAGGTATTCACCTCGCCCGTCCCCGACCAGATGCTGGCCGCCACCAAGGCGGTCAACGGCGGAGCCGGCGTACTGCACGTCGTGAAGAACTACACCGGGGACGTGCTGAACTTCCAGATGGCCGCCGAGCTCGCTGAGGACGAGGGCATCGAGGTCGCTCCCGTCGTGGTCAACGACGACGTCGCGGTGCAGGACTCGCTCTACACCGCGGGCCGCCGCGGCACCGGCGCCACCGTCTTCGTGGAAAAGATCGCCGGGGCGCTGGCGGAGCGCGCCGCCCCGCTCGGCGAGGTGGCGGCGACAGCGCGCGAGGTCAACGAGCGCAGCCGGTCCTTCGGCGTCGCGCTGACCTCATGCACCGTTCCCGCCGCGGGAAAGCCCACGTTCGACCTGGATGACCAGGAGATCGAGCTTGGCATCGGGATACACGGCGAGCCTGGCCGCAGCCGGGCCCCGCTCGCCACCGCCCGCGACATCACGGCCGCCGCCCTGGACGCGATCGGCGCCGACATGCCGCTGACCGGAGATCTCCTCGTCATGGTCAACGGCATGGGCGGGACTCCGCTGATCGAGCTGTACGTCGTCTACAACGAGGTGCACCGGTATCTGGCCGGCCGGGGCGCCCGGATTACCAGGAACCTGGTGGGCAACTACATCACCAGCCTGGAGATGCAGGGTTTCTCGGTGACCGTGTGCAGGCTCAGCGACACGCTGACCGATCTGTGGGACGCGCCAGTGGACACGCCTGCCCTCCGGTGGGGACGGTAGAGCTCCGCAAGCATCGTCGCGATCCCGAGGAGCGCACATGGACGCCGGATTCTTCCGCGCCTGGGTAGCTGAGATAACAGCGGTCGTCGAAACCCAGCGCGACCACCTCACCCAACTCGATGCCGCGATCGGCGACGCCGATCACGGCATCAACCTTGCCCGTGGCTTCGGAGCTGTCGAGACAGCGCTCGCCCAGGCCAGCACGCCGACTCCCGGTTCGGTCCTGCGGCTCACCGGCGCAACGCTGATCTCAAAGGTGGGCGGGGCGTCCGGCCCGCTGTACGGGACGGCGTTCCGGCAGGCGGGCAAGGCGCTGGGGGACGGAGCCGAGGTGGATCTGTCCACCCTGGCGGGCGCGCTGGAAGCGGCGCTGTCCGGAGTCCAGAAACTCGGCGCGGCGCGCGAAGGCGAGAAGACCATGGTGGACGCGCTCGCCCCGGCGGCGAGCGCGCTCAGCAAGGCCGTCGCGGAAGGGGCGTCCGCCGCCGACGCCTTCGCCGCGCTCGCCGATGCCGCAGGCGCCGGAGCACAGGCCACGATCTCGATGCAAGCGCTCAAGGGCCGGGCCAGTTACCTCGGCCCGCGCAGCGTCGGGCACGAAGATCCGGGCGCGGCGTCGACGGCCCTGATCCTGGGCGCGCTGCGCGACGTTGCGGCGCGGCAGGCTCGATGAGTCCGGCTGTCCGCTTCAGCGGGCTGCCCGTCTCGGCGGGCGTCGCGACGGGCAGGCTGCACGTCGCCGACCTGGCCGACTCGGCCGGCGCCACAGCTGACGAGGTAAGGGACGCGTTCGCCGCGGTTGCGGCGGAGCGGTCCGCGCTCGCCGAGCGGCTTCGGCGTGCCGGACGTGACGAGGAAGCGGCCATCATCGGCGTCGGGGCGCTGATCGCCACCGACGCTGCTCTGGTCGGGCCCGCCGTCGCAGCGGTACGCGGCGGCGCGGACGCGGTCACCGCGGTGCGCCAGGCGTCGGAGGCTCAGGCGGCGGTGATCGGGGCGCTGCCCACGGCTGAGCTGGCCGAGCGCGCAGGCGACGTCCGCCAGATCGCGCGCGCCGTCCTTGACCACCTCAGCAGCGGGGCCGCGGCGGCGCGCCCGGCCGGCGACTTCATCCTGGTCCGCCGCGAGGTAGGCCCGGCCGACCTGATCGAGCTCGCCGAGGAGGGGCTCGCTGGCGCGGTCTCGCTGGCAGGCGGCGCGAGCTCGCATGCGGCGATCGTCGCGCGCGGCCTTGGCGTGCCGATGGTCACCGGCGTGGACGCGGCGGTTCTCGCCATGCCCGCCGGCCAGCAGGCCATCCTCGACGCCTCCGCCGGGGAGCTGATCGTCGGTCCCGGTGCCGCTGAGCTCGCTGCGGCGGCCGGGAACGCCACGGCGGCCGGGAACGGCGCCGGCCCGCTGCGGGCCCGGCCGGGCGGGCCTGCTAGGACGGCCGACGGACGCGAGATCACCGTGCTCTGCAACGTTGCCTCGGTGGCCGAGACCCGGCGCGGGCTTGCCGCGGGCGCCGGCGGAGTCGGCCTGCTCCGGACCGAGATCCCCTATACCGGCGCGCTGGCCTGGCCGACGCTTGCCGAGCACCGAGCACAGCTGGCACCGATACTCGCCCTGCTCGAAGGAAGGCCCGCGACAGTCCGGTTGCTCGACTTCTCCGGGGATAAGATCCCGCCATTCCTCGGCGGCGCCACGTCCCCCGGCAGCGCCACGTCCCCCGGCGGCGCCACCTCCCCCGCCAGAACCTTCCCCGCCAGCGTCACCTCCCCCGGCGGCGCCACGTCCCCCGGCAGCGGCGGCACCAGCCAGCCAGCGGCTAGCCTTGCCGCGCTGCTCACGCACCGCACCGCGCTGCCCGATCAGCTGCGTGCGCTGCTGGAGACCGGCCGCCGCACCCAGCTCTCGGTCCTGATTCCGATGGTCAGCTCGCTCGACGAGGTACTCGGCGTCCGGGACGTGCTTTCCCGGACCGCCGCTGCGCTCGGGGCCAACCTGCCACGGCTGGGGATCATGGTGGAGCTGCAGTCGACCGCCGCGGCAGCCGGGACCTTCGCGGCCGCCGTCGACTTCTTCTCGATCGGCACTAACGATCTGACCTGCCAGGTGCTCGGCCTCGATCGGCGGGACCCGGCGGCAACGCCGGCCCTCGCCGCGCATCCGCAGGTGCTGGCCCTGATCGCGCACGTCACCGACGTCGGGCGGCAGGCCGGCATCGGTGTCTCGGTCTGCGGTGACTCGGCCGCCGATCCGCTGGTGCTGCCGCTGCTTGTCGGCCTCGGCGTGGACACGCTGAGCGTTCCCGCCGCGCGTGTGCCGCAGGTCGGGTCCCTGCTGGCGGAGCTGGACTATCCGGCGTGCGCGGCGCTGGCCGCCGAGGCGCTGCGGGCCTCGACGGCTGACGAAGTACGGAAGCTGGTGCTGGCGCGATGACCTCAGCTGAACGCCGACAGCACCGTGCCGCTTCGATCTGCGCCGAGGTCCCTGGACACGGAGCGGGCCGACTCGACGACGGCACGCGCGAGTTCCTCCCTTGCCGAAGGGGCCAGCAGCCGCTCGGCCGGACCGACCACGCCCATCGATCCGACGACCCCGCCCTCCCGGTTGACGATCGGCGCGGCCACGCCGGCGTCGCCGACCGTGGCCTCCTGGTCCTCCACCGCGTACCCCTGCCTGCGGACCTGGGCCAGCGCCCGGCTCAGGGCGGCTCTGGTCGTCTTGGTTCTGCCGGTCAGCGGCGGCAGGTCGCCGGCCATGGCGCGAGCGCCCGCCGCCGCGGGCAGGTGCGCGACGATCGCGTGCCCGAGAGCGCATGCATGCCACGGGATGGCGGCCCCGACCTCGAGTATCTGCACCGTGTTGTCGGGCCGGAACACGTGATGCAGCACGATCACCCGCGAGCCGGACAAGGTCGCCACCCACACTGCCTCATCCGCGCGGCTGGCGAGCGCCTCTGCCCAGCGCAGCGACCGGGCGCGCAGTTCGGAGCCGTCCAGGTAGGCGTTGCCGAGCTGGAGCACGCCGGGGCCCAGGCTGTACTTGCCGGTGTCCGCGTCCTGGGCGACGAGATCATGCTTCTCCAGCGTGCGCAGCAGCCCGTAGACGGTCGGCTTGGCCAGTCCGACCCGCTCGGCAATCTCGGTCACGCCCAGGCGCGGGGTCCCGGAGCCGAGTGCACCCAGAATGGCGGCTGCGCGCTCCACAGACTGAATCATGGAAACCTTTCGGTGATGTCGAACACCATTCAGGATAAATCATGAGCGACCAAGCGCGGGTAGGTATCGTCCTGGTCTCGCACAGTGCGGCGCTGGCCGACGGCACCGCCGAGGTAGCCGGGCAGATCGGCGGCGGGACCGTGATCATCGCCACCGCGGGCGGGACGGAAGACGGCGGCATCGGGACCAGCATCGCCAAGGTCCAGCGCGCGCTCGGGCTCGCCGACGCCGGCGCCGGCGTGGTAGTTCTGCCCGACCTTGGCAGTTCGGTGCTCACGATCCGGGCGCTGCTTTCCGAGCCGGGGAACCTTCCCGAACCGCTCGCCGTCGCCGACGCTCCGTTCGTGGAGGGCGCGGTCGCGGCAACGGTCGCCGCGGCAGCGGGCGGCGATATCAAGGCCGTGCTGAGCGCGGCCGAGGAGGCGCGTCATGCCAGAAAGCTGTGAGGCCGTGATCACCCTGGCCGGCGACCTGCACGCCCGGCCGGCCGGATCGCTGGCGATGGCCGCCGCGAAGTTCGAATCGGCCGTCGAGCTGATTGTGGGCGCGAGCAAGGCCGACGCCAGGAGCGTTCTCGCCGTGATGGGGCTCGGCGCGACCAGCGGCCAGCGGGTCACCGTCCGCGCGGCCGGGCCAGATGCCCGGCAGGCCGTCACCACCATGATCGGCATTCTCGCCGCGGCGACGCCGGTCGCAGGCTGAGAGATCACGCTCGCGGCCGGATCCGATGGCCCGTGGCAAGCGGGCGGGATCAGCACCTTCCAGCTCGCGTCCGCGCGAGCCGCTGCGGAAGCGGCCGACCGCGAGTACGTGCCATGGGCGCCGGATCCGTCCAGGGACTGAGGCCGGTCCGGCTGTCGCCCGACGAGGCCGCGTTCTCTAGCGGGGCTCGCGCCTAGCGGGGCTCGCGCCTAGCGGGCTCGCGCGTACCGCGGCATTGCCCACGTGCTCAGCAGCACCAATCCGGGTACGGCTCAGTTCGGCCGGCCGACCCCGGCCGCCGGCCCCGGCCAGCCGACCCCGGCCAGCCGACCCAGGCCGACCGGCAACGGGCCCGGCAGCAGCGTCGGCCAGGGATCGGAGCGGCCCTTCGCCGGCATGCCCATCGGGCATCAGGAGTGCTAGGTTCCAGCGTTATGCCAGCCAAGGTCGCGATAGTCACCGGCGGAGGCACGGGCATCGGCCGGGCTTCGGCGCTTGCCCTGGGGCGGGCCGGATACTCGGTCGTGATCGCCGGACGACGACAGGGCCCGCTGGAGCAGACCGTGCGCGACGGCGCGGCGGACGGGTCCCGGCTGGTGAGCGTCGTCGCGGACGTCAGCGATCGAGGCGACGTCCGGCGGCTGTTCGATCACGCGCAGCGGCAGTTCGGCCGGGTGGACGTACTGTTCAACAACGCGGGCCGGGCTGCACCGCCGGTGCCCTTGGAGGACGTGCCGTTCGCCGAGTGGCAGTCAGTGGTGGACGTGAACCTTACCGCGGCTTTCCTGTGCACCCAGGCCGCCTTCCGGGTAATGAAGGAGCAAGATCCCCGCGGCGGCCGGATCATCAACAACGGGTCCGTCTCCGCGCATTCGCCGCGCCCGCATTCGGCGCCCTACACCGCCACCAAGCACGCGATCACTGGGCTGACCAAGGCCACGTCGCTGGACGGCCGCGAGTACGACATCGCCTGCGGCCAGATCGACATCGGCAACGCGGCGACCGACCTGACCGGCTGGCTGTCGACCCGGGCACTGCAACCCGATGGCAGCACCCGCCCCGAGCCAGTGATCGACGCCGACCTGGTGGCCAGCGCGATCGTGCAGATGGCCGGCCTGCCGATCGAGGCGAATGTCCAGTTCATGACGCTGATGGCGACGAAGATGCCGTTCATCGGCCGCGGCTAGCTCCGGCCCAGGGCGCGCTGCGTCCCGGCATGCGCAACGTCTCAATGCCTCGGCCGGCCGTGCTGCCAGCCGATCGAGGGAAGGCGATCGCAGTGGGATGCGTGATAGCAGCCGGCGCTGGGGCAGGATGGGTCGGGTGACCAATGATGACCTGCTGCGAGAAGCAGCCAGGGAGCTGTATTCGGCCGATCCGGACGAATTCATCGAGCGCCGCGGCGTTCTCGTGGCCCGGGCGCGCGCGGCTGGCGAGGCGCCGGCGGCGAAGAGTATTGCCGCGCTGCGGAAGCCGACCCGGTCAGCCTGGGTGCTCAACCAGCTGGTCCGCGCGGCTCCCGACGTAGCCAGCCAGCTGGCCGAGCTCGGCCAGGAGTTCCGCGCTGCCCAGCGATCCCTGGACGGCCAGGCTATCCGGGAGCTGTCAGTGCGGCGGCGCCAGCTGATCGACGCCCTGGCCCGGCAGGCGTTCACGGTTTCCGGCCTGCATTCGCCGCCGGCCGCGATCAGGGACGAGGTGACCGCTACCCTCGGCGCGGCGCTGGCCGACCCAGAGGTCGCTGAGCTGCTGGCGGCAGGAGCACTGGAGCGGGCAGCCCGCAGGGACGGGTTCGGCATCGCAGGGCGGCCGATCCTGACCGTCGTGCCGCCCGCGGGCAGGCGCGCCAGCCCGGCCGGGCAGGCTCCGGCCAGTCAGCCTCCAGCCGCGCCTGCTCCGGCCAGGTCCCCGGTGGACGGTTCCGCCGCGGCCAGGCCCCCGGCGGCCAGGCCCGCTGCGGAGGTGACTGCGCTCGCGGCGGTCCGGGCTAAGGCGGAACGGGAACGCCGCCGCCAGGCTGCCGACGACGCTCAGCGTGCCCTGGCCGAGGCGGAGCGGGAACGCCGCCGCCAGGCTGCCGACGACGCTCAGCGTGCCCTGGCCGAGGCTGACCGGGCCGCCGCCGCCGCGGCCCGGGCCGAGCGGGAGCAGGAGAGCGCCGTCCGGCTGATCGAGGAGCAGCTCGCCGATGCCCGGCACCGCCTCGGCGAAGCCCGTCAGCGGCTCGACGATGCACGGCTCGAGGCGCGCCGGGCGCGCGCCGGGCAACGCCAGGCACGCCAGGCGCTCGACCGGCTGCAAAGGGAACCTTCCAGCGCCCCCAGCTCGCCCGGGCCGCGCTAAGCGTCACGGCTCGGGCCGCTGAACGGAGCGCCAGCCGGCGTCCGAGGACAGCCGGGCTCAGGCGCCGGGATCAGGGTCTGGATCAGGGCCAACGGACCATGGCCCGGATCAGCAGCCCGGATCGGGGGCGTCCGGGTGGCCGGCGCGCGGCTCGGGCGGGAGCAGGGCGGCGATCATGGCGTCGGCGATGAAGGCGCCGTACCGTTCGGCAGGCCAGCCGCGGCTGACGACGAGCAGCTCGTACAGCTCGGGGGAGCTGTATGTCCACAGCACCTCGCCCGCGTGCTCGGTGGTGATGCCGTCACGGAGGTGCCCGGCATCGGCGAGGTTGCGCGCGTTGCGGGTCATCCGGCGAAGTCGGCTGGCGTCCAGCTCAGCCCGCAGGCCGGCGATCTCCGGGTCAGTGGCCGCGGCGGCGCGCAGGAGCAACGCGATGGGTGCTACCCGCGGGGCCACCTCGGCGGCGAGCTTGCCCCAGCCCCGGATGATGTTGCGGGGGTCGGGCTCGGTCATCTGCAGGTCATCGGAGCGTGTCTCGGCCGGGACCGGTCCCTCGCCGGCCAGCGCCTGCTCGCAGATCGCGCGCACCAGGCCTGGCTTGCCGCCGAAGGCCTTGTAGATCGTCTCGGCCGAGACCCCTGCCTCGGCGGCGACCGCGGCGATGGTCGTCGCGGCGAACCCGTCACGCAGGAAAAGCAGCCGCGCGGCGCCGATGACCGCTGCCCGGGTCTGCCTGGCCTGCTCGGCCCGCCTCGGCGAGTCGTAGCGGCGCCCCGACTTGACAGTCAACCCATTTCCGTTCCATAGTCATGTATCGAATACATGAAACTGTATCAGATTTATGGAGGATCAGCATGGGAGACACCGGAACCGACCGCGAGCCAGCCGCGATGGTCGAGCGGCTGTGCCGGGCCACCAACGATCACGATCTGGCCGCGCTCGTCGCCTGCTTCGCGCCCGGCTACCGCAACGAGACGCCGGCGCACCCGGACCGCGGCTTCACCGGACGGGATCAGGTGCGCAGGAAC
>DATGVY010000204.1:0-5369 GCA_035299845.1 Streptosporangiaceae bacterium | reverse complement strand
GCAGCCCCGGCCCGGCCGGCCGCCGCGGACCCCGGCTACCCGCCGGGAAGGCGGGCCCAGCCGACAGTGAGGGTAGCACGCTGTTGCCGCAGCCCCGGCCCGGCCGGCCGCCGCGGCCCCCGGCTACCCGCCGGGAAGGCGGGCGCGGACCGCGTCGGCGTCCAGGTGCATCTGCGCGACCAGCTCACCGACCGAGCCGAACCGGACCGTGCCGCGCAGGCGCTCGGCGAAATCGACCGCGACGTGCGCGCCGTACAGGTCGAGATCGTCCCGGTCCAGCGCGTACGCCTCGACGGTGCGCTCCCGGTCGTCGAACGTCGGGTTGCTGCCGATCGAGATTGCCGCAGGCCAGCGTTCCTCCTCGCGGCCGCGGCTATCGAGGCTCGCCAGCCAGCCCGCGTACACGCCATCGGCCGGGATGGCGGTATGCGCCGCGGTCTCCAGGTTGGCGGTGGGGAAGCCGAGCGCCCGGCCGCGCTGATGCCCGCGCACCACCACGCCCTCCACCCGGTGCGGGCGGCCGAGATCCCTTGCGGCGCCGGCCACGTCCCCGGCGGCGAGCCGCGCCCTGATAGCGGATGACGAGATCGTCTCGCCCGCATCGGCCAGCAACGGCACCCCCTCGACGGTGAAATCGTATTTCTCGCCGAGCTCGGTGAGCAGCGCGACGTCTCCCGCGGCGCGGTGGCCGAACCGGAAGTTATCCCCCACGACCACCCTGGCCGCGTGCAGCCGGTCCACCAGCACGGCCTGGACGAACTCATCCGGCCCCAGCAAGGAGAATTCCAGCGTGAACGGCAGCAGCAGGACCGCGTCGACCCCCAGGCCGGCCAGCAGCTCGCCGCGCCGCCTGGCGGTGGAGAGGAACGGCGGATGCGTGCCGGGCCGCACGACCTCATCGGGATGCGGGTCGAAGGTCACGACGACGACCGGCAGCGCGAGCCCGGCGGCCAGCTCGGCGGCACGGCGGACGATGCGCTGGTGACCGCGGTGCACGCCGTCGAAGACGCCGATGGTGACGACCGACCGGCCCCAGCCGGCCGGTACCTCGTCCAGGCCCTGCCACCGCTGCATGTGCCATTTCCTCCCTGCCGGTCCGGCGGTGTACGGCGGTGCTGCCAAGCCTGCCACGCGGCGGGCGGCCAGGCTGCGGCAGCATCCGCCCGCGCCCTGGCTACGGCAGGAAGACCGCCAGCGAGCGCGCCTGGCCCGCCTCCTCGGTCAGCAACGCGACCAGCATGCCATCAGGGTTGTACGCAGCCACCGGACCACGGTCGCCGCCCAGTGCTGGCAGCCTTCCCCCGTGCGCGACCTTCGCCGCCTCTTCCGCGGTGAGCTCCCGCCGCGGGAAAGCCGCCGCGGCGGCCTCGGCCAGCGGGATCACTTCGAAGGAGCTGGCGAGCTCGTCCAGGCCGCGGGCCATGCTCTCGGTGTACGGGCCCACCCGGGTCCGCCGCAGCGCGGTCAGGTGCCCGCCGACCCCGAGCGCGGCCCCGACGTCGCGGGCTATCGCCCGGATGTAGGTGCCGCTGGAGCAGGTAACAGTCACGTCGGCGTCGAGCAGCTCGCCGGCGGGCCGGAGCGCGCGGAGCTCGAGCGCGCGCACGGTCACGGTCCTTGCGGCGAGCGTGGGCGGCGCTCCTTCGCGGGTCAGCTGGTAGGCCCGCTTCCCGGCTACCTTGATAGCGCTGATGCCCGGCGGTATCTGCTGGATCTCGCCGGTCAGCGCGGCCAGGGCGGTGGCCAGCGTTTCCGCGGAAACGCCGGCCGCGGAGGAGGACGAGATGATCTCGCCATCGGCGTCGCCCGAGTCGGTGGCCTGGCCAAGCCGGACGGTGGCGGAGTATTCCTTCTCGGTCAGCGCGAGGTGACCGAGCAGCCTGGTCGCCTTCTGCACGCCGACCAACAGCACCCCGGTGGCCATCGGGTCGAGGGTTCCGGCATGCCCCACCCGGCGGGTGCCGGCCAGGCGGCGGACCCGCGCCACGACGTCGTACGAGGTCGGGCCGGCCGGCTTGTCCACCACGACCAGGCCGCTCGCGGCGGTCACTGGCGGCTGTCCGCCCCGTCCGAGAGATGCTCGCGCAGCCCGGCCATCGCCTGCTCGATCGTCCCGGACGCGGTGAACCCGGCCGCGCTGCGGTGCCCGCCGCCGCCGGACCGGGTGCATGCCCGCCCCACGTCCACCTTGCCCTTGGACCTGGATGACACCAGCCACTGGCCGTTGTCGGACTCCTTGAAGACCACGGCGACGTCCGCCTCCTCGGTGCGGCGCAGCACGTCGATCACCGACTCGGCCACGTCGAAGTGCAGGCCGTAGGCGGCCCGGTCGGCACGGCTGACGGTCGTCCAGACCAGGCCGTGGCCAGCGGCTGCTTCCGGCTCGAGCACGGCGCGGCCGAGCACGGCGGATAGCATCCCCAGGTATCCGAACGGTGCCTTGTCCCATAGCTCCAGCGAGACTGCTCCCGGTTCGATGCCCGTCGCGAGAAGCTCCGCGGCGATTTCATGCACCCGCGGCGAGGTGCTGTCGTACTTGAAGGAACCGGTGTCCGTGACGATCCCGGCATACAGGCCGAACGCGATGTCCCTGGTGACCCGGATGCCCATCCGGCCGATCAGCTCGTGCGCAAGCACCGCGGTTGCCGCGGCGGACGGGTCGATCAGGTGGAGCGTGCCGAACCTG
This sequence comes from Streptosporangiaceae bacterium, assembly GCA_035299845.1. Lineage (GTDB taxonomy): Bacteria > Actinomycetota > Actinomycetes > Streptosporangiales > Streptosporangiaceae > Palsa-506. The sequence goes on along the minus strand of DATGVY010000204.1, from coordinate 2,683 downwards.
GTGTTGGACGCGTGATGGTCAAGCACGATCAGTTCGTCCGCCCGCCGGGCGCAGGCTTCGAGCACGCCAAGCCGGTCCGCGCTCGCGGCGTCGAACGTGACCATGACCTGCGGCCGTTCCGGGTAGCCGTCCGGCGGGCTGAGCAGGTCGGCACCCGGCAGGAAGCGCAGGATCCTGGGCACCTCGAAGGGCTGGTCACCGAAGGAGGCGATGACCCGCTGGCCAGCCGATCTGGCCTGCGAGCGGAGCGCGTGGGCCACCGCCAGCATCGACCCCAGGGCGTCGCCGTCCGGCCGGATGTGGCAGGCCAGGCAGATCTCGCGAGCGCCGTCCAGGATCTTGACCGCCCTGGCCCAGCTGGCCTCCAGCTCCTGCGCAGCTGCCGCGGAGGGGAAATTCCGGCTGCCGGGCAAGCCTGCCGCCGCCGGAACCTGGCTGCCGCATAGGCTGGGCACCGTCAGATCAAGGCGCTCTGCCGGTCCGGGCACATCGGGGCGGCCGACCGCGAAGGAGCGGTCGGAGGGCGGTTGCCCTTGGCCGTTATCGCCCTGGACCTGCATGCGCTCGGCTGTCACGACCGCGAGTATCCCGCGCCATGCTCCTCGGGTGCCGGGTTTCGGTGAGATGATCATCTTGCCCGCCCGGTCCGGCGGGGCGCCCCGCTGACGCAAGCGGCGCGGCCGCTGGCCCAGCCCGGCCGGCCGGCGGCTCGCCACCCGCGGACTTCTCGCCCGCGGTGCCCTGGGCCGCAGGATCCCCGTCCGCGGCTCCCTGGGCCGCAGGATCCCCGTCCGCGGTGCCCTGGGCCGCAAGATCGCCGTCCGCGGCTCCCAGGGCCGCAGGATCCCCGTCCGCGGTGCCCTGGGCCGCAGGATCGCCGTCCGCGGCTCCCAGGGCCGCAGGATCGCCGGCCGCGGGCCCATCGTCAATGAGATCTTCGCCCGCGCTGACGGGAACCCGGTACGGGTCGGCATCGCCGGCTGGCTGCGCGCCCTCCCTGACCGCCGCAAGCGCCGCATCCGCCTCGCGGGCGCGAGCGACGAGCTCCTCGATATTCCTGGCGTTGTCCGGCAGGGTATCCGGCCTGAACTCCAGCGAGGGGGTATGCCGGAGGCCGGTCTGACGGCCGACCTCGGACCGGATGATGCCCACCGCGCTGGCCAGCGCCGCCGCGGTGCCGGCGCGTTCCGCAGCGGAGCCGTAGACCGTGTAGAACACGGTCGCCTCGCGCAGGTCGCTGGTCAGCCGTGCCTCGGTGACCGTGACGAAGCCGAGCCGCGGATCCTTGATCCGCCACTCCAGCATCTCGGCCACGATCTGGGCGATCCGGCCACCGAGCTTGCGTGCCCTGGCTGCGTCCATGAGTCGATCACTCCTCCTCGTTGAACAGCCGCTGCCGTGCCGAAAGCAGCTCGATCTCCGGGCGCCCGGCCACGAATCGCTCGCACGCCGCAAGGACCTCGGTGCAGTGCGCCGCGGTCGACGCGACGACGGCCACGCCGATCTCGGCCCGCCGGCGGGCGTCCAGATGGCCGGTTTCGGCGACGGCGGCGGCCGGGTAGCGACGGTGGATCTCCGCGACGAGCGGCCGGACCGCCGAGCGCTTCTGCTTCAGCGAGCGCACGTCGCCGAGCAGCACGTCCAGTGTCAGGGCACCCACGTACACGTCAGCCCCCCGGGGCGTCAGGCGCGCGGCTTCTCGCGCATCTCGAACGTCTCGATGACGTCCCCGATCTTGATGTCGCTGTACCCGACGCCGATGCCGCACTCGAAGCCCTCGCGCACCTCGGTCGCATCGTCCTTGAACCTGCGGAGTGACTCGACCGTGAGGTTGTCCGAGACGACCACGCCGTCGCGTACCAGCCGTGCCTTGCTGTTCCTGGTGATGGTCCCGCTGCGGACGATGCAGCCCGCCACGTTGCCGATCCGCGGTACCCGGAAGATCTCCCTGACCTCGGCGGTGCCGAGCTGGATCTCCTCGAACTCCGGCTTGAGCATGCCCTTGAGCGCGGCCTCGATCTCCTCAATCGCCTGGTAGATGATCGAGTAGTAGCGGATGTCCACGCCCTCGCGCTGCGCGAGCTCGCCCGCCCGGCCGGCCGGCCGGACGTTGAAGCCGATGATGACCGCCTCGGACGCGATAGCCAGGTTGACGTCGTCCTGGGTGATCGCGCCGACGCCGCGGCCGATCACCCGCAGCACCACGTCCTCGCCGACGTCGATCTTGAGCAGCGCGTCCTCCAGCGCCTCGACCGAGCCGGACACGTCGCCCTTGATGATGAGCAGCAGCTCTTCCCGCTGGCCCGACTTGAGCGCGGACTCCAGGTCCTCCAGGGTGACCCTGGGCCGCCGCTGGGCGAACATCGCGGTGCGCTCCCGCGCCTCGCGCCGCTCGGCGATCTGCCTGGCCACCCGGTCGTCGTCGACGACGAGGAAATTGTCACCGGCGTCAGGGACGGCGGTCAGGCCGAGCACCTGGACCGGCCGGGATGGCGGCGCCTCGGCCACGGGATCGCCGTTCTCGTCGAGCATCGCCCTGACCTTGCCCCAGCCCCCACCGGCCACGACCGGATCGCCCACGTGCAGGGTGCCCCGCTCCACGAGCACGGTCGCCACCGGGCCGCGGCCGGGATCGAGGTTCGCCTCGAGGACGAACGCCCGCGCCAGCGCCTTCGGGTTGGCC
>DATGVY010000203.1:0-6797 GCA_035299845.1 Streptosporangiaceae bacterium | reverse complement strand
CGCTGGGCAAGCACGCCAAGGGGGTCGCGGGACGGGCACGCCGGGCCTTCGCCGGGCCACCACGTGACGACCGGGGTATCCGGCGCAAGCAGTGGCCTGACCACCGAGTCCGCGTGCTGGCCCATCGGGCCGTACATGCGCAGCAGCACCGTCTGGCTGGGGCCGGCCTCGCCCGTGCGGATCTCCGCGTCGAGCCGCGGCCCGGCATCCGGCCGGCGGATGATGACGCCGAGAATGCGGCAGGGATGCTCGCGGCCAGCCTGGCTCGCCGCGCGGACGGCGTCGTACTGGCCGGCCTCGTCCGTCACGATGATCAGGTTGAGCACCATGCCGGTGGTCTGGCCGCCGAGCCGCTTCCGCTCCCTGGTGAGGGCCTCCCGGATGGCGCTGGTCGTGGTATCGGTCAGGTCAATCGTCATCGCTGCGCTCTTTCCCCTGGGGTCGGGTGCTCGCTCAGAGCCGCCGCCAGGCACGCCCGCCGCGGGCCATCAGGGCATCAGCGGAGGCCGGGCCGTGCGAGCCGGCCGGGTACTGCTCCGGCTTGCCTGCCGATGCCCAGAATTCCTCGATCGGATCCAGGATCCGCCAGGACAGCTCCACTTCCTCCTGCCGGGGAAACAGCGGCGGGTCGCCGATCAGCACGTCAAGCAGGAGCCGCTCGTACGCCTCCGGGCTTGATTCGGTGAACGCGCCCCCGTAGGCGAAGTCCATGTTCACGTCCCGGACCTCCATCGACGATCCTGGCACCTTCGAGCCGAACCTGATCGTCACGCCCTCATCCGGCTGAACCCGTATGACCAGCGCGTTCTGCCCGAGTTCCTCGGTGTCGGTCGCCGTGAACGGGAGGTGCGGAGCCCGCTGGAACATCAGCGCGATCTCGGTCATCCGGCTGGGCAGCCGCTTGCCGGTGCGGAGGAAGAACGGCACCCCGGCCCACCGCCTGGTGTCCACGCCGAGCTCCACGGCCGCGAAGGTGTCCGTGTGCGAGTCCGGCGGTATGCCCTGCTCCTCCAGGTAGCCGGGCACCTGGAGGCCGCCCTGCCAGCCCGCCGCGTACTGGCCGCGCCCGGTGCCGGCGGCGAGGTCCGGCGGCAGCGTCACGGCCGACAGCACCTTCTCCTTCTCGGCGCGCAGCGAGTCAGCCGCAAAGGAGACCGGCTCCTCCATCGCGGTCAGCGCGAGCAGCTGCAGCAGGTGGTTCTGGATGACGTCGCGGGCCGCGCCGATGCCGTCGTAGTAGCCTGCCCGGCCGCCGATGCCGATGTCCTCGGACATCGTGATCTGGACATGGTCGACGTAGCCGCGGTTCCAGATCGGCTCGTACAGGGTGTTCGCGAAGCGCAGCGCGAGGATGTTCTGGACCGTCTCCTTGCCGAGGTAGTGGTCGATGCGGAACACCGACTGGGCCGGGAAGACCGCGTCCAGCGTCGCGTTCAGCTCGCGGGCGCTCTTCAGGTCATGGCCGAACGGCTTCTCGATCACCACCCGGCGCCAGGGCCGCAGCCCGCTCTCCGCGCCGCCGGGCTGGGCCAGCCCGGACCGCTTGAGCTGCCGGATGACGACGGGGAACGCCTTCGGCGGGACGGATAGGTAGAAGGCGCAGTTCCCGCCGGTGCCGCGCTGGGCGTCGAGGTCGGCCACCGTCTTCGCCAGCTCGTCGAACGCGGCGTCGTCGGCGAACTCGCCGGGCACGAACCTGACGCCCTCAAGGACCTGCTGCCAGACCGTGTCCCGGTACGGCGTCCGGGAGTGCAGTTTCACGGCCTCGTAGGCGACCTGGCCGAAGTCCTCGTGCGCCCAGTCCCGGCGGGCGAACCCGACCAGCGAGAAGCCGGGCGGCAGCAGGCCGCGGTTGGCCAGGTCGTAGACGGCCGGAAGCAGCTTCTTGCTGGCCAGGTCGCCGGTGACGCCGAACATGACGAGCACGCAGGGGCCAGCCACCCGCGGGATCCTGCGGTCGCGCGGGTCCCGGAGCGGATTACTGATCATGCGGTCCCCCCGGATGGCTGCCGGTCATCGGCCGCTCACCGCTGCCATCTCGGTCTCGATCGTGGTCAGCAGGTCCTGCCAGGACGCGGCGAACTTCTGCACGCCCTCTTCCTCCAGCACGCCGACCACGTCGTCGTAGCCAATGCCGAGCCCTTCGAGGTCGTCGATGACCTGCCGTGACTCCTCGTATGTGCCATGGATCGTGTCGCCGCGCAGCTCGGCATGCGCGGCGGTGGCATGCAGCGTGGCCTCCGGCATCGTGTTGACCGTTCCGGCAGCGACCAGCTCCTCGACGTACATGGTGTCCTTGTAGGCCGGGTCCTTGGTGCTGGTGGACGCCCACAGCGGCCGCTGCGGGCGGGCACCGATGGCGTGCAGCGCCGACCACCGGGGAGCGGCGAACTTCTGCTCGTAGAGCTCGTAGGCGAGCCGCGCGTTGGCGATGGCGGCCTTGCCGCGCAGCGCATCGGCGGCCGGCGTGCCGATCTTGCCGAGCCTGCGGTCAACCTCGGTGTCCATCCGGCTGACGAAGAACGACGCCACCGAGCTGATGGCCCGCACGTCCGGCCCGGATGCCGCCTCAAGGCCGGCCATGAAGGCATCGATGACCTGCCCGTAGCGTTCCAGCGAGAAGATCAGCGTCACGTTCACGCTGATCCCCTCCGAGAGGCACTGGGTGATCGCCGGCAGGCCCGCCGTGGTGGCCGGGATCTTGATGAACAGGTTCGGCCGGTCGACCTGCCACCACAGTGCGCGGGCCTCGGCGATCGTCTTCGCCGTGTCCCTGGCGATCCGCGGGTCGACCTCGATGGAGACCCGGCCGTCCTGGCCGCCGGTCGACTCGTAGGCGGGCCGCAGCACGTCGCAGGCCCAGCGGATGTCATACGTCGTGATGGCGCGGGCCGCCTCATCCACCGTCACGCCGCGCACCGCAAGGTCGGCGACCTGCTCGGCGTAGGCGTCGCCGGTCGACAGGGCATGCGCGAAGATCGTCGGGTTCGATGTCACCCCGATCACGTGCATGTCCCGTTCCAGCGTCGCGAGATTGCCCGTGGCCAGGCGCTCCCTGCTGATGTCGTCGAGCCATACGGCAACCCCGGCAGCGGCGAGCTGCCCGAGGTGGTCATCGGGCTGGGAAGTCATGGCTTTCGCTCCTTGCTGACATGCGACTTGCTGAGGTGCTCAGCCTGGAGAGGCTGGTCCTGGCCGCCTGGGTGACCCGTTGTGCTGTTATCCCGAACTCCTCATACAGCGTCTGATACGCGGCGGAGGCGCCGAAATGCTCGAGGCTCACGCACTCGCCCGCGTCCCCGGCAAAGGCGCGCCAGCCGAGCGCGATGCCCGCCTCGACGCAGACCCGCGCCCGGATCCGGGGCGGCAGGACCTCCTCCCGGTAGGCCTCGTCCTGCTCGGCGAACCATTCCACGCACGGCATGGAAACAACCCGGGTGGCCGTCCCGTCCCGCTGCAGCAGCTCACGCGCGGCCATGGCGATCTGCACCTCGCTGCCGGTGGCGATCAGGATCACCTCGGGCGCGCCGCCAGCGGCCTCGGCGAGCACGTATCCGCCGCGGGCGGCTCCCTCGGCGGTCCCCAGTGCATCCTCGCTGTCCGGGTCGCGGTCAAAGACCGCCACATTCTGCCTGGTGAGGCAGAGGCCGGCCGGGTGATCCGTGCGCTCAAGGATGGTCCGCCAGGCGACCGCGGTCTCGTTCGCGTCGGCGGGCCTGACGACGTCGAGGCCGGGGATGGCCCGCAGCGCCCAGAGGTGCTCGACCGGCTGATGCGTCGGGCCGTCCTCGCCAAGGCCGATCGAGTCGTGCGTCCAGACGAACGTGACCGGGGTGCCCATCAGGGCGGCCAGCCGCACCGACGGGCGCATGTAGTCACTGAACACCAGGAAGGTGCCGCCGTAGGGGCGGGTCAGGCCGTGCAGGGCGATGCCGTTGCAGATCGCGCCCATGGCATGCTCGCGGATCCCGAAATGCAGGGTCCGCCCGTAGGGATTGCCGGGAAACATCTCCGTCTGGTGGACCAGCGGGATGAACGACGGCTCGCCCTTCATCGTGGTGTCATTGCTCCCGGCCAGGTCGGCGGAGCCGCCCCATAGTTCCGGCAGCACCCCGGCCAGCCCGTTCAAAATCTGGCCGGATGCCCTCCTGGTCGCGATGCCCTTCTCGGTCGGCGGGAAGACGGGAAGCGCCTCCGTCCAGCCGGCCGGCAGCTGCCGCGCGGAAAGCCGGCTGAGCAGCTTGCTGCGCTCCGGGTGGGCGGATGACCACGCCGCGAACGAGTCCTCCCAGCCCGCGTGCAGCTGCTTGCTGCGGTCGGCGACCTTGCGGGCGTGCGAGACGGCCTCGTCCTCGGCCGGGAAGGAAACGTCCGGGTCGAAGCCGAGTATCCGCTTGGTGGCGGCCACCTCGTCAGCGCCCAGGGCCGAGCCATGCGCGGCGCCGGTGTTCTGCTTGTTCGGGGCGGGCCAGCCGATGATGGTCCGCAGCGCGATCAGCGAAGGGGCGCCGGCGTGATCCCTGGCCGCGGCGAGGGCCCCGGCCAGGGCCGCCACGTCCTCGTGGTAGCCATCGGGCCCACGCCAGCTGACCCGCTGCACGTGCCAGCCGTAGGCCTCGTACCGCGCGCACACGTCCTCTGACTTCGCGATCTCGGTGTTGTCCTCGATGGAGATGTTGTTGTCGTCGTACAGCAGCACGAGGTTGCCGAGCTGCTGATGAGCCGCGATCGAGGACGCCTCGTGGCTGATGCCCTCCTCGATGTCGCCATCGGAGGCAAAGACATAGATGTGGTGGTCGAACGGGCTGGTGCCCGGCTCGGCGTCCGGGTCGAGCAGGCCGCGCTCGCGCCGGGCGGCCATCGCCATGCCGACCGCGTTGGCGAGGCCCTGGCCGAGCGGGCCGGTGGTCACCTCGACGCCGGGGGTTAGCCAGTGCTCGGGATGGCCGGGTGTGCGGCTGCCCCAGGTCCGGTAGGCCTTCAGGTCGTCGAGGGTCAGCCCGTACCCGGACAGGTAGAGCTGGATGTACAGGGTGAGGCTGGAATGGCCGCAGGACAGGACGAAGCGGTCCCGGCCGATCCATCCGGCGTCGGCCGGGTCGTGCCGCAGGAATCGCTGGAAGAGCAGGTAGGCCGCCGGGGCCAGGCTCATCGCCGTTCCGGGATGGCCCGAGCCCGCCTCCTGCACGGCGTCCATCGCGAGCACGCGGATCAGGTCCACGGCCCGCGCGTCGGTCTCCGACCATTCAGGCGGGTTACCAGGCTGAGTGCTCACCGTGACTTCAGGCTCCTTCCGGTGGGACGCAATCGACGGCATCGACCCTATCCCGCGATGCCCGCCGCGATCGCCTCGGATGGGCCTGTCAGCGGGCCCTTGTCGCGCAGCGCGAACAGCAGGCGAAGCGTAGCGATCCAGATCAGGATTGCCCCGGTGACATGCACCCAAACGAGGCCGGCCGGCAGGCCGGTGAAGTACTGGGTGTAGCCGACGGCTCCCTGTGCCGCGAGCAGGCCGAGCAGCACCCAGCCGAGGCGCATCGCCCGCCGCGGGGCGCCGCTGAACCGCAGGCCTGCCACCAGGGCTAGCGTGAGGCCGGTCAGCAGCCAGCCGATGTCGGCGTGCAGCTGCGTGACGCCGCTGAGCGGCAGGTGGTAGCGGGCCACCGAGCGGGCGCCGGCCAGCGGCCCGGTGCCGGTGACCACGGTTCCCGCGGCCAGCATTACGGCTACCACCGCGACCAGGGCCGCGGCGACCACCCGCAGGTCAGCCCGGGCCACCGGGCGGGCGGGCGCGGTGCCCTCCGTCGTCCGCACATGCAGCGCCACCGCGACGGCGACCAGGGTCACGGACAGCAGGAAATGCACAGAGACCCAGACCGGGTCGAGCTTGGTGAGCACCACGACCCCGCCGAGCACCGCCTGCGCGATGATGCCGGCCGGCTGCGTGAACGCGAGCACGACCAGGTCACGGCGGCGCCCGCCGCCGGGGCCGCCCGGCCGGAACCGCCAGGCGGCGACCGAGACGATCACCGAGATCACCAGGATGGCGCCGGTCAGCAGCCGGTTGCCGAACTCGATCCAGCGGTGCACGAGAGTACTGCCGCTCGATCCGCCCGCCACGATGCTGTGCGCGGTGCAGGCCGGCCAGTCCGGGCAGCCGAGGCCGGACTGGCTCAGCCGGACGGCGGCGCCGGTCACGATGATCCCGGCCGACGCGATGACGCCGGCCAGCGCGATCCGCCGCATCGAGGCCGGCGACGGCGCGAGCACGGAGTCCGCCAGCATGCGCACTGCCCGCGCGATCGATGCGCGCGAGAAACGGAAGGCGGAGCCGGCCGCGGCTCTGGCCGAGGCGGAGTCGGTGAGCACGATCCCGAGCTTAATGGCCGCCGGCCACTCGGGGCCCTGCGCTGCCCGGCCAGCTCACGCCTGCGGCAACCGGGCGGACGTCAGGCCTGCGGCGCCTGGGCCGCTCTGGCCGCGCCGCGTGCCGCCCCGGCGCTCGCCACCGTCACGAGGCATACCGCCGCCCATTCGCGGCCGGCCAGCGACTCGCTGAGCAGCACGAGCCCGATCACCGCCGCCACGGCCGGCTCCAGGCTCATCCAGATGCCGAACACCCGCGCCGGGATCCGCCGCAGCGCCTCGAGCTCGAAGCGGTAAGGGATGACCGAGGACAGCAGGCCGATGGCCGCTCCGGTCGCGAGCACCCCGGGCCGCAGCAGCGCGGAGCGCCCGGCCGCCACCGCGGGCGGCGCCACCACCGCCGCGGCGATGACCATGGCGATGACCAGCCC
>DATGVY010000202.1:0-3739 GCA_035299845.1 Streptosporangiaceae bacterium | reverse complement strand
TGGCGGCCATGCTGGAGGGTGTCCTCACGGTGCCGCCTGACGATCGCGGGCACGTGATCATCGAGCCGGACCGCGCCGCCGCGATCAGGCTGGCCGTCGCGGCCGCGGGCAAGGGAGACATCGTGCTGGTGGCCGGGAAGGGCCACGAGCGCGGCCAGTACGCCAGCGGTTCGGTGATCCCGTTCGACGACCGCGAGGTGGCCGCCGAGGCGCTGGCCGAGGTGCTGGCCGCCGGGCACGTGAGCCGGGACGGGGCATGGACCACGGAGGACACCGAGTGATACCGCTCCCGCTCGCCGCCATCGCTGAGATCACCGGCGCCGGACTGGACCGGGTGCCCGATCCGGCCGCCCTGGTGACCGGGCCGGTCGTGATCGACTCGCGGGAGTCAGCGCCCGGGGCCCTGTTCGCGGCCTTGGAGGGGACGCGAGCTGACGGGCACGACTTCGCCGCCGCCGCGGTCGCGGCGGGGGCGGCGGCGGTGCTGGCCAGTCGCCCGGTCGGGGTCCCAGCCCTCATCGTGGCCGACGTTCCGGCCGCGCTCGCGCGGCTCGCGCGGCATGTTGTCGACTCATTGCCCGGCCTGATCATCGTGGGGATCACCGGGTCCGCAGGGAAGACCACCACCAAGGACCTGGCGGCGCAGCTGATCGAGACTCTCGGGCCGACGGTCTCGCCGCGGAATTCGTACAACAACGAGATCGGCCATCCGCTCACCGTGCTGCGGGTCACCGAGCGCACCCGCTATCTCATTTCTGAGCTCTCGGCGCGCGGAGCCGGTCACATCACGATGCTGTGCGGGATCGCGCCGCCGCGGCTGGGGGCCGTGCTGGGCGTGGGGCATGCGCATGCTGGCGAGTTCGGCAGCATCGAGGACGTCGCCAAGGCCAAGGGCGAGCTGGCGGCGGCCCTGCCCGCCGACGGGGTGGCCGTGCTGAATGCGGATGACCCGCGCGTGCTGGCCATGGCGGCGCGCACCGCTGCCCGGGTGGTGACCTTCGGCCGGTCGCCCGGCGCGGACGTGCGCGCCGCGGACATCGCGCTCGACGAGCTGGGCCGGCCCGGCTTCACGCTGGTGACCGAGGCCGGATCCGCCGCCGTCCAGCTACGGCTGCACGGCGCGCATAATGTGACCAACGCGCTGGCCGCCGCCGCGCTGGCCGGTCAGCTCGGCATGGCGGTGAACGCGATCGCCGACGGGCTGTCAGCAGCGGCGGCCCGCAGCCGGTGGCGGATGGAGGTCACCGAGCGGCCGGACGGGGTGGCCATCATCAACGACGCCTGGAACACCAACCCGGAGGCACTGAGCGCGGCGCTGGCCGCGCTGGCCGTCATGGCCCGGGGGCGGCGCGCCTTTGCGGTGCTCGGCCACATGCGCGAGCTCGGCGCCCAGGCCGACGAGCTCAACGAGCAGGCCGGTGCCCTGGCCGCCCGGACCGGCCTGGCCGGGCTCATCGTGGTCGGCGACGAGGCCGCCCCGATGCTGGCCGGCGCCAAGGCCGAGCCGTCCTGGCCGGGCGAGCTGCTGCACGTGGCCGACGGGCCGGCGGCCGTGCAGGCGCTCGGCGAGCGCCTGCGCCCCGGCGACGTCGTGCTGGTCAAGGCGTCCCGCGTGGCCGGCCTCGAACGCGTCGCGCTCGCGCTGACCGGGGAGGCCACGCTGTGAAGACCATCCTGATCTCCGCTGGTGTCTCCCTGCTGCTGGCTCTCTTCGGCACCCCCCTGGCGATCAGGATCTTCTCCAAGCGCGGGTATGGCCAGCTGATCAGGGAGGAGGGCCCGGCGGGACACGCCACCAAGCGCGGCACGCCCACCATGGGCGGCACTGTCATCGTCATCGCGTCGGTGGCCGGGTACTTCGCGGGCAACATCTTCACCGGGCAGGCGCCGTCAGTGTCGGGGCTGCTGGTGATGATGCTCATGGCCGGGCTGGGCGTGGTCGGCTTCATCGATGACTTCATCAAGATCTACAAGCAGCGCAGCCTCGGCCTGCGCAGCAGCGCCAAACTGGCCGGCCAGGGGATCGTCGGGGTGCTGTTCGCGCTGCTTATCGTGCAGCAGCGGTTCGCCGACGGGTACGACATCACGCCCGCGGACGCGCACCTGTCATTCCTGCGCGACTTCGGGCCTTCAATCGGGCTGGTCGCGTTCCTGCTCTGGATCGTCTTCCTGATCGCCGGGACGTCCAATGCGGTGAACCTCACCGACGGCCTGGACGGGCTGGCCACGGGCTGCGCCTGCCTGGTGCTGGCCGCGTACGTGCTGATCGGCAACTGGCAGCTGCGCAACGACTGCACCAACTTCCTAGCCCCGCACTGTTACGACGTGCGGGACCCGCTCGACCTGGCGGTCGTGGCGGCCGCGGTGCTCGGGGCCTGCTTCGGCTTCCTGTGGTGGAACGCGCCACCGGCCCGCATCTTCATGGGGGACACCGGGTCGCTGGCGCTCGGCGGGGTCCTGGCGGGCCTGGCCGTGTGCACCAAGACGCAGTTGCTGCTGGCCGTCCTCGGTGGGATCTTCGTGGTCATCGCCCTGTCGGTGATCATCCAGGTGGGCTCGTTCAAGATGACCGGGCGACGGGTGTTCCGGATGGCGCCGCTGCAGCACCACTTCGAGCTGGCGGGTTGGGCCGAGACGACGATCGTGATCCGGTTCTGGCTGATCTCCGCCATGTTCGTGGCGCTCGGCCTCGGCATCTTCTACGTGGAATGGATGCCCAAATGACCCGCCCAGCACTGCAGCCTGCGGGACGTGTGAAGCCCTCTCAGTCGACGTCGCGCGGCACCGGAACGCCGCAGGCGCCGGGCCGAACGCCGCACAGTGCTGGCCTGCGCGCCTCCGTGCGTCATGCCGGAGGCATGCCTAATGGCACCGTGCACCTCCGGGGCCGTTGCGGTGTCCCGGCGCCGAGACTCTGCCGACCGGGGGACACCCCCGAGCCCCCGATGGGCCTCCCGCGCTGCCAATTTGCGCGCCTCCGGCACGACCATGGGAGGCCCCCCAGGGCCGACCGCCCGCGAGGGAGGCCATGAACGCATTTGCCGGGCAGCGGGTCTGCGTGGCGGGGCTCGGCGTGTCCGGTCCGCCCGTGGCCCGCACGCTCGCCCGCCTCGGCGCGCGGGTGACCGTGGTCGATGGCCGCGACGACGACGAGCGGCGGCGGCTCGCGGCGGAACTGGAAAGCCTGGGCGTGGCGGTGGCTCTCGGCGATCGGCCGGCTCAGGGCGGCGCGCTGCTCGCTGAAGTGGCCCCCGGGGGGATCGACCTGGTTGTCACGTCCCCTGGCTGGCGGCCGGACGCGCCGCTGCTGGCCGCAGTGGGCGCGGCAGGCATCCCGGTGATCGGCGATGTGGAGTTCGCCTGGCGGCTGCGGCCGGCGTTGCCTGGCGGGGGCAGGCAGGATTGGCTCGCGGTCACCGGGACCAACGGCAAGACCACGACGGTGCGGATGCTCGCCTGCATGCTCACCGCGGCCGGCTACCGGGCGATCGCCGTGGGCAACGTGGGCACGTCGGTGGTGGACGCCGTCACCAGCCCCAGCCCCAGCCCGGTGCTCGCCGTGGAGCTGTCCAGTTTCCAGCTGCACTGGAGCACCACCGTGGCACCCTTCGCGGCGGTTGTGCTCAACCTGGCCGGGCACCACCTCGACTGGCACGGTGACATCGAGTCCTACGCGGCGGACAAGGGCCGCATCTACGCGCCCGGCACGATAGCGGTCTGCAACGCAGACGATGCCCGG
>DATGVY010000201.1:0-11856 GCA_035299845.1 Streptosporangiaceae bacterium | reverse complement strand
CCGAGCAGGTCGGCCGCCACCGGTGCCATCCGCTCGCGCAGCTCGCGGGCCGCGTGCAGCACCGCGTTCCCGGACATGTACAGCTGGCGGGTGGCGAACGTGCCGCCGGCCGGCGGGTTGAGCGCGCTATCGCCGATGTAGATGCTGATGTCGTCCAGCGGCGCGCCGAGCACCTCGGCGGCGATCTGGCACAGGCTGGCCGCCTGCCCGGCGCCGAGGTCGGTGACGCCGGAGCGGATCAGCAGCGTGCCGTCCGCCTGCAGGCTCAGCCAGGCCGCCGCCTTGTCGCGGAACCAGATGGTCCGGCCGTACGGGTGCCGGTTGCAGCCGATGCCTCGGCCGACCACCTTGCCCGGACCGGACGGCCTGGCCGGCTCGCCGAGCAGCGCGACCGCGCGGTGCATGGTCTGGCCGATCTCCACGCACGTGTCAAGCCGCTCCCCGGTCGGCAGCAGGTCACCCTTGGCCAGGAAGTTGCGCTCGCGCAGCTCGGTACGGGACATGCCGAGGCGCTCGGCGAGCAGGTCCATCTGCGACTCGTAACCGAGCACGACCTGCATGGCGCCGAACCCGCGGAACGCACTGGATGGCACGTTGTTGGTGAACACCGCGCTGGAGGTGATGCTGGCGTTGGGCACCCGGTACGGCCCGCACGCGCAGGCAGCGGCGGCGAACAGCACCCGCGGCGACAGGTTGGGGTAGGCTCCGGCGTCGCCGATGATCTCGACCTGCTGCGCGGTGATCGTGCCGTCGCTGCTTCCCCCGGTCCGGTAGCGCATAATGAACGGGTGCCGCTTGGTGCTGGCGACCAGCGACTCCTGCCGGTCCCAGATCATCCGCACCGGCCGCCGGGTGTGCCAGACGAGCAGCGCCAGGTACGGCTCGACCGTCATGTCTTCCTTGCCGCCGAAGCCGCCGCCCATGTACGCGGCGATCACCCTGACCTTGCTCTGCGGCACCTGCAAGATGCGTGCGATGGTGGCCGCGTGCTCGATGACCTGGGTGGACACGCGCAGCGTGAGCACGCCGTTCTCCAGCCAGCCCACACCAGCCTCGGGCTCGAGGTAGGCATGCTCGACGTGCTGGCTCCGGTACTCGCCCTCGACCACCACGTCGGCGGCGGCCAGCGCCTTGGCCGCGTCGCCGCACTGGATCTGCCAGATCACCAGGGTGTTGCCGACCTCGTGCACGGTCGGCGCGCCGTCGGCGCGCGCCGACTCGACGTCGAACACGCCCGGCAGCTCCTCGTAGTCGACGGCGACCAGCTCGGCCGCCTCGTGGGCGATCTGCTGGGTCACGGCGGCAACGACAGCGACCGGCTCGCCCATGTACCTGACCCGGCCCTCGGCCAGCACCGGCATGGTCACCTCGAGCTCGGCCAGGCCGCCGCTGGCCATCTCCACGATGCGGTTGCCCGGCACGTCGGCAGCGGTGAGCACGGCCACGACGCCGGGCAGCGCGCGGGCCGCGCTGACATCGATGCCGGTGATACTCGCGCTGGGCAGCTGGCTACGGACGATCCGGCCATGCAGCATGCCGGGCAGCCGCCAGTCCGCCGCGTAATGCAGCGAGCCCTTGACCTTGTCGACGAAGTCGTGGTGCGCGGGCGAGCGCCCGACCACCCGGTAACGGCCAGCCGACTGCCCGATCGCCTGCTGCTCGGTCAGCTGCTGTTCACCCGCCGGTTGCGGCGGGCCGACGGTCGTCATGACGGGACCTCACCCGGCGCGTCTGCTGCCGCCTGGCCGGCGTATTCCTCGACGGCATCGAGGATCTTCGTGTAGCCGGTGCACCGGCACAGGTTGCCGACCAGCGCGTACCTGATCTCTTCCCGGCTCGGCTGGCCGCGGCGCCGCACCAGGTCCAGCGCGGTGAGCACCATGCCGGGCGTGCAGAACCCGCACTGCGAGGCGCCACGGCGCAGGAAGCATTCCTGCAGCGGGTGCATGGCCTCGCCGGGCCCCATCAGCCCGCGCAGCGTGGTGACCTGGCGGCCCGCCGCCTGCAGCGCGAGGGTCAGGCAGCCGTTCACCGGCTCGCCGTCCAGCAGCACCGTGCAGGTGCCGCAGACCCCTTCGCCGCAGCCGTAGCGGACGTCGGCCATGCCGAGCTCGTCGTGCAGCACGTCAAGCAGCGTGTCCGAGGGCAGCACCCAGACCTCGTGGTCGCGGTCGTTGACGCTCAGCACGATCTGCCGCAGGGTCATGCCGCCGCCCCGGCTGCGTGAGCGTAGGCCTCGCGGAGCGCGCGGGCGGTGAGCACCCGCACCAGCCGCCGCCGGTAGTCCCCTGATGCGTGCACGTCCGCGGACGGCTCCAGGCTGCCGGCGATCCGGGCAGCAGCAGCGTCGGCGGCCTCATCCCCCGTGCTGCCGGTCAGCGTCCTGCCGGCCAGGCCGGCGAGTAGCTCCGGGTCGGCCAGCGTGACCCGGTCCGCCACCCCGGCCAGCGCCACCCGGGTGGCGGCTATCGTGTCCGCCCGCTCGTTCAGCTCGACCATGGCGGCGACGGCCACGATCGCGAAGTCCGAGGTGCGCCGAACCATCTCGTGGAAGGACCAGCCCTGCCGCGGCCGACCGACCGGGATCAGCACATCGGTGATGATCTCGGACTCCGCCAGCGCGGTGGTCCAGTAGCTGACAAACAGCTCGCTGACGGGCACCGTCCGGTCGCCGTCAGGGCCACGGACCGCGACGTGCGCGCCGGTGGCCAGCGCACAGCTGCCGATCTCCGATGTCGGGTCCGCGTGCGCCAGGCTGCCGCCGACCGTGCCGCGGTTGCGCACGCGCACGTTGCCGACATGCCGGACCGCCTCGGCGAGCAGCGGGCAGTGGCGGCGCACCAGATCGTGTTCAAGCAGGACGCGGTGCCGGGTGAGGGCGGGCAGCCGGAGCATGCCGTCGGCGACGGACGGCTGCCGTTCGTCGGCCATGTTGATGTCGATGAGCAGCTCAGGATGGGCGAGCCGGAGGTTGAGCATCGGCATCAGGCTCTGGCCGCCGGCCAGGATCTTCGCCTCGTCACCGCCGTCGGCCAGCAGGCGCACCGCCTCGTCGTAGCTGCCAGCAGCTACGTACTCGAAGGCCGATGCCACCATCCGCGCTCCTAATCAGCTGGCTAGCGCTGGCAGCCGGGCGACGGCGGCCGCCAGCACCGCCTGGTTGCTGGTGACCACCGGCAGGCCAAGCCGCTCGGCGATGGCAGGCCGGGCGGCCATCGCACCGAAGTTCGTGCAAGAGGCGAAGACCAGGCCGATGCTGGCCTCGGCGGCAAGCTGCCCGAGCGCGCGTACCGCGAACGCCACGATCTCGTCGTGCCCGACCTCCGCGATCTCGAAGTTGTCGGTGATGCCGAGCCCGGCAATGGCGGCCACCTGCGTCCCGTCCGCTTCGATGCTGGCCCTGATCTTCTCGTTCAGCTCATCGACGTACGGCGTGATCACGCCGATACTGGCGGCGCCCGACGTCTCGATCGCGGCCCGTACCGCGCCGATGGTGGACATGGTCGGCGCACCGGTTAGCTCGCTGATCCGCTCGCACAGCTCGGTGTCGTAGTCGTTGCCGCGCAGCGCCCCGGCGCTGGTGCAGCCGAACACCACTACATCGGGCCGCGCCGTACCCAGGTCACGGGCGGCTGGCAGGGCGAACTCATCCAGCATCCTGCTCTCGCCTGCCGGGGTCGTGTCCTCCATGAACATCCGCGCCGTGTGCAAGGCGGTGCCCGGCGGCAGGTCGCGGGCGAAGTCCACCTCCATCATCGTGTTGGAGGACGGGATCATCAGCCCGACCCGGGCAGGCCGGGCGGTCATGCGGGCCCTGCCGGGACTCGGTCGCCGGCATCAGCGGGCTCGGCAACTACGGGGCCCTCGGTGTCGGCCGTCGCCGAGCCGTCGCGCAGCTCCCGGTAGATCGCGAGTTCCTCCGCCGACGGCGGCCTGAGCTCTTCGATCTCCTCGCCGACCAGCAGATCGAAACCAGTCTGCGCGCGGACCTGGCCGACGGTCACGCCCGCCTGCAGCCCGCGCAGCCGCATCCGCCGGCTGACCGGCTCGAAGTCAAGCAGCGCCAGGTCGGTGACCACGGCACCGATTTTGCCGCAGACGAGCCCGGCCCGGGCCCGGCTGTCCCCGCCGGACAGGTAGCCGGGGCTGGTGATGAAATCGACCCGCGGCACAAAGCGCCGCGGCTCGTGCTGAGTCACGATCAGCACCTCGTTGCACAGCGAGATGATGTCGTTCGCGCCGCCGCTGCCGGGCAGCCGCACCCGCGGCCGCTCGACGCTGCCGATCACGCTGGTATTGATGTTCCCGTACATGTCGACCTGGGCGGCGCCGAGGAAGCCGTAGTCGAAGTAACCCCGCTGCGCGTACAGGAAGATGTCGGTGATGTCGGTGAGCATCTGCGCCCCGTAGGCCGCCCGCATCTCGTTGGTGGAGATCGGCAGCTTGCCCGGCAGCAGCGACGCTCCGATGATGCCGCCTTCCAGGACGATCGTCAGGTGCGGCGCACGGGTGCGCCGGGCGACGGCAGAGGCGAGCAGCGGCATGCCGACCCCGGCGAAGACGACCTTGTGGTCGGCAAGCAGCCGGCTGGCAGTGATCGCCATCAGCTCCTCGGCCGTCACACCGCTCATCGGGCCACTCCCGCGGCGCTCATCGCGGCATCAGCTCCCTGGCCTCTGCCGCCAGCGCGGCCAGCCGGTCCGGGCCTGCTGCCGCGACGAACCCGGCGAAGTCCGCGTGGGCGTCGACGTTCTCTTCCACATACCGCAAGCCCGCCGCAGGCCCGTTCTCCTTCGCTGCGCTGACGTAGGCATCGAAGTGCTCCAGGTCCGGCCCGTACAGGCCGTAGCACTCATGCGGGTACGCCCCGTGCGGCGCCGCCACGACGGCATCCACGGCGAAATGCGGCAGCATCGTCTGGGCCGGCTGGGCGGCGATCTCCTCCGGGCTGACGATCCGCTCAGCACTGACGATCACCTTGCGGGCGGCCTTGGCGACGTCCGCGTCCATGTGCCGGTACCCGTCGACCTGAACGTTGCCGAACATGTCGGCCCGGTGGGCATGAATGAGGGCCACGTCAGGGTTGAGCGCCGGCACCGCGGCCAGTTGTTGCCCCGTATACGGGCACGTGACCGTCTGCAGGTCGAGCGTGCGGGCCAGATCGGAGCCGAGCATGGTCAGGCTGGGCAGGAACGGCACGCCCATCGCGCCGGCCTTGTAGCGCAGCCCCATGGCCAGGTGGCTCCACTCGTCGTAGCTGGCCTCGCCGCGCTCCACGTAATGCCGGAAGATCGGGGCCAGTCCCCACGGCAGGCCGATGCCGACCCAGCTGGTGACGACCCGGTCGAGGGCACCGGTCGACAGGAAGAGCTCGATCTCATAGCAGGCCAGCGGCCGGGACACCGTCAGGTGCCGCCGCCGCTGCCGCAGCAGCGCGAACACCAGCGCCATCGGCGTCCGCGAGTACAGCGTCCCGCCGATCGCGACGTGGTCGCCGTCGCGGATCAGCGCCGTGGCCACCTCGGCCGTCATCCGCTTGTCCACCGCCAGCCGCCCGGCGGCCTCCCGCTCGGCCCGCGCCGCCAGCACCGCGACCTGCTCCATCAGGCCGCCCCGGCGCGGATCCCGCCGAGCAGCGGCAGCACCTCGGCGGCCAGCCGATGCATCTGCTCGGTCTGGTAGTTGTACGGGCAGAACACCAGATGCCGGACGCCGGCGTCAATGAAGGCGGCTATCTGCTCGGCGCACTGCTCCGGGGTGCCGCGGACCGCGGACTCCGGCGTCGCGTCGCTCCAGGCTGGCACGTCGAAGTACTCGCCGACGTACTCGCGGGCCTGGCGGGTGGCCTCCTCATACGAGGAGCCGATGCACAGCGGTACCTGGGCGACCACATTGAGCTGGCCCGGGTCGCGTCCGGCCTGCTCCGCGTAGCCGCGGATCCTGGACCACGCGCCGACGACGGACTCGGCGGTGTAGAAGTACGTCACCCAGCCGTCGCCGCGGGTGGCCACGCGGCGCAGCACCTGGTCCACATACCCACCGATGAGAACCTGCGGCCGGGGCCGCGGCAGCGGCAGCATCCGCACGTGCTTGAGCACCCGGCCATCCCATTCGCCGGTCACGTCGTCGTCGGCCCACAGCCGGAACATCATGTCCAGGTTGCGCTCGAAGATCTGGCCCCGCTGGCGGAACGGCACAGCGGTAGCATCGAACTCCCGCTCATACCAGCCGGCCGCGACGCCGAGCATGAGCCGGCCGCCGCTGCCGAGCTGGAGCGTCGCCGCCGTCTTCGCCACGATCGCCGGCTCCCGGATCGGCAGCACCAGGATGCCCGTGCCCAGCATGATCCGGCTGGTCCGCGCCGCCACCATGCTCAGCGTGGTCAGCGCCTCCAGGAACGGAAAAGGGCGCCTGGCCCCGAGGAACAGGTGATCCCACGCCCACACCGACGCGAAGCCGAGTTCCTCAGCGGTGAGCGAGTATGCCATGATGGCGTCCATGTCCGGAACCTTCCGTTCCGGCGTGAAATTCTCCAGGGCCAGGCCGAACTCGACAGTCATGGCAGGCCTCCAGCGGAATAGGCGGGCGCTCGGCCGACGGGGCCGACAAACCGTAGTCGCGTGGCTTCGAGGCGATCGTAAGCACGCGCGTCCGGCTGCTTCATTGGCGGCTCCTGACAACAACTCGCGCCGATCTTGGGCATCAGCTGCCATATCGGTCGTCGGCCGGAACCGGGATAGTGATCATGCCAGGCCCGTATCGTTCGTGAGCCAGCGGTAAGGGGATGTGCCATGACCACCGTTCCTGCGCGGGAAGCGCCTACGTGGGCCCGGTGGCGAACGCGCTCGGGGGCGCGGACATCGCGTGGATCGTCGGTTTCGTCTTCGCCGCCGTCGCATACTACGCGGGCGCTCGGTACCGGATGTCGGCCTCGGCCCCCGCGGGGGGTCTTCGGTCCTCATCCCCGGTTCGTCGGGAGGAGCACCGAGCGCGTAGCGCGCGAGGACGAGGAAGAACTGGGCGGGCTTTTGCAGCATTACCTGTCAGGCACGGGACCGTTCAGTGGGTCCCGTATTGGATCCACGGATGAGCGGGTCCGTTCTGCGACTCCTCGGCGTTCCGGGCGGCGGCCGCGGCAGCGGGCCGACCTAGGTGGTGAGACCATTGCTTGACCGGGCAGTCGTCGGCATCGCGCAGTGGCTGCCGCGCCCCGGCGACCCGGCCGCGAACCTGGCGACTGCGCTCGAGCTAGTGGCGGAACTCGGCCGGCGGCGCTGCGACCTGATCGTGCTGCCCGAGCTCTGGCCGTCTGGCTACAGCCCGAAGACCCTGGCCAGCGATGCGGCGGTGAGTGCGGAGCCCTTGGACGGGCCGCGGACTGCGGCGCTGGCCGGGGCGGCCGCGGCGGCGGGCGCATGGCTGGCCGCCGGCAGCGTGCCGGAGCGCGACGGGGCCGACGTCTACAACACCGCGCTGCTGTTCGGCCGGGACGGAGAGCTGCGGGCGGCGCACCGCAAGGCCCACCTGTACGCCCCGCTGGGCGAGGACCTGATCTTCGCCGCCGGGCACCGCCTGACGGTCTGCCCGACCGAGGACTTCGGCGTGCTCGGCCTGCCGGTGTGCTTCGACGGCGACTTCCCGGAGACGGCCAGGGCGATGCGCCTGGCCGGAGCGCGGGTGGTGGTGCAGGCGAGCGCCTACGAGCTGGAGGCCGAGACGTGGTGGGACCAGCTCTATCCGGCCAGGGCGCTGGAGAACGGGCAGTGGTGGGTGATGTCGAACCAGTGCGGCCGGACGCCGTCGGGCACGCTGCTGGGCGGGAGCCAGATCATCTCGCCGCTCGGCGGCACTATCAGCCGCGCCGTGAAGGTACATGAGCTCACTGGCCCGGCCGAGCCCGCGCTGCTGGTCGCCGAGATCGCGCTGAGGGAAGAGCTGGAGGAAGCCGACCGGCTGAACTCCGCACTGTGGGAGAACCGCCGGGAAGAGCTGTATCACCGCGCCGGTGCCCATGAGCCGGTGAATGACCCGCCGGGCCCGCCGGAGAACGAGCGGGCCACCGGGCGGCCGGAGCCTGCCGGGGCAGGCCGGGGACACGCAAAGGTGCCTGGGAGGTCACCATGGATGCAACCGTAGGTGAAACCACGACGACGCAGGGTCCCGGCGGCATGGAGGTCCGGTCGATCGACTACGTGCCCGTCCGCGAACGGCACGGCAAGGTGTGGCACCTGGGGCCGGTGTGGTTCTCCGGCAATGCGCAGCTGGCCACCGTGGCGATCGGGGCGGCCGGCGTTGCGGGCGGTCTCAGTTTCAGCTGGTCGCTGGTCGCGATAGTGATCGGGCTGCTCATCGGGACGCTGTTCATGGCGTTTCACTCGGCGCAGGGGCCCAAACTGGGCCTGCCGCAGATGATCCAGTCCCGGCCGCAGTTCGGCTATTACGGGGCGCTGCTGCCCGTGGTCGTGGCTGTGCTGCTCTTCATCGGATTCAACGTCTTCAACACCCAGATCGCGGAGCAGGCCGTCTCGCAGACGCTCAACATCAACGGGACTGCCGGTGCCATCATCATCGTCGTCCTCGCGTTCGTCTGGGCGATCTTCGGCTACCGGCTGATCCACGTCTTCAGCCGGTGGGCCAGCGTCCTGTTCATCGTCGTTTACGCGATCTTCGGCATCGGCCTGCTCGTTGCCGTGCACTTGCCGGCCGGCTTCTACTCCTTCGGCACGTTCAAGGACGCCCCGTTCCTGCTGGAGATGGGCATCATCCTGAGCTATCAGCTGACCTGGGCGCCGTACGTGTCCGAATACTCGCGCTACCTGCCCCGCACCTCCACCACGGCCGCCACGTTCTGGTGGACCTACATCGGCTCCGGGGTCGGGATCTTGTGGCTGGCCGGGCTTGGCGACTTCCTGGCCGCCGCCTACCCGAAGATCACCTTGTCGGTGACGCAGATTCACGTGGCCGGGAACGCCTTCTTCCACGGCTGGGGCCTCATCGTCCTGCTCTGCTCGTACCCCGGCCTGATCGCGGTCATCGGCCTGAACATGTACAGCGGCGCGCTGTCCACGCTGACGGCGATCGATAGCATCAAGCCGATCCGGCCGACGCTAACGCTCCGGGTGATCGCCATCGCCTTCATCGCGGTGGCCGGAACCGTGGTCGCGCTCACGATACCCGGGTCGTTCCTGACCAACTTCTCCTCGTTCCTGACCATCATCCTGTACTTCATGATCCCGTGGACCGCCGTGAACCTGGTCGATTTCTTCTTCGTCCGGAAGGGGAACTACGCGATCAAGGAGATCTTCAAGCCGAATGGCATGTACCACCGGTGGGGATGGCGCGGGCTGGTCGCGTACTGGGCCGGGTTCTTCGCGATGGCCCCGTTCATGAGCACCACCCTCTACTCCGGCATCGTGGCCGAGAAGCTCGGCGGTGGCGACATCTCGCCGTTCATCGGCTTCCCGGTCGCGGCCATCCTGTACGCGATCCTCTCCCGCAGCCTCAACCTGCCGGCCGAGAAGCAGGTCGCCGAGCAGCAGATGCACGAGATCGACCCGGCCGGGGCCATCGGGCTGGGCGCGGCGAGTTAGCCGCACGTACCTTCGGGGCGGGGCGTGCCGGGGAGGCCGTTCCGCCCGGAGGTGTGTTCAGCGGCGGCGCGCTGTCCCGCGCGTTGCGCTGCCAGGCCCGTCCGGTCCGCCGCTGGGCCTCGGTCCGCTGCCAGGCCCGTCCGGTCCGCCGCCAGGCCCGTCCGGTCCGCCGCTGGGCCTCCGGTCCGCCGCTCGGCCTCCGGTTTGCCGTGTCAGTCCATCGCCGGGTCGCCAGCAGCCGTCGCCTGCCGCACCAGCGCGCGCACCGCGCCGACCTCCCACGCGGGCGGAATCTCGCCTGCCGTCAGGTAGAAGCCGCCGGCCGGCAGGGGCGCGAGGCGGGCCGGCGGCGGCACGGCGGAGCCCCCAGGTACTGCCGCGGCGCTGCCGGGCTCGGTCACCGCTTGGTCCGTTGGCACGGGCTCGCCCGCAGCGCTGGCGCCGGCCGCCAGCAGGTCGCGAGCTCCCGTTCCCGACCACGCGGCGACCGCGGTGGACCCCACCGCGGCCAGGCTGGCGGTACCTTCCGCGGCCACCAGCAGCGACGGCAGCGAGTAGTACCTGGCGACGTTCCACAGGGCAGCCGTGGCCTGGCCGAGGCCGGGCACATCGGCGTCACCGAGCCGCACGCGCTCCAGCAGGCCGATCGCGTCCAGCCTGGGCGGGCCGAGGTATTCCTGCAGCCGGATGAGCCCGGCCGTCAGGTCGTCCATCGCGTCGGGGGTGGCGGTTGCGCCGAGCGACTCGCACAGCGTCCTGGGACCGGGCAGCAAGGCCACGAGGGCGACCCGGTCGAGCAGCGTGGTCCGCAGCCGGTGCAGGTCCTCGTGCAGGACGGCAGCGTGGACCCGGCCGGATCGCCACCTGCCGCGGCGGGGGCGGCCTGGCCGGCGGTGATCTCGATGACGACGGCGTCCAGGCCCAGCACGGCCACCGACTCCTGGAACGAGCGCACGAACAGGACCGGGTCTGCCAGCAGCTCCCCGGCTGAGCACTGCGCCAGCTTCGCGGTGTAGTCCGTTGCCATAGCCAAGAAGGGCGGCCGGTCGGCGTCGCCACCGGACAGGAACTGCCGGACCCGGCGGCGCGGGTCCATCGGGGCGCTCAGATCCGGATCACCTCGCGGTTCTGCCGCGCATCCGGCCAGCTGCCGTAGTACTTCAGCACCTCGTCCGGCGGCTTGAGCTGGTCCCATTCCCGGTGAAAATCGTCCCACCGGCGGCCGCGGGCCAGCCGCCGGGCGCACTCCGCCGCGCGCAGCCGCTCGGTCTGCCCGCGGTCAACGGCAAGCCCGTCCTCGGCGACCGCCACGCAGTACACATGCTCTGCGACCTGGCCTGGCTCCAGGTCCTCCGCCAGCACTGTCCCGTCGTCGTGCAGGAGGCTGACCGCCATCCGGGCGTCACCGGGATCGAATCCCTCGCCCCGTGCGTCCCGCCGCGCGGCCGCCACCAGGGCAGCCAGCCCGCCATTGAGCAGCTGCCCGGCCGCCAACCGCGCCTCGTAGGAATGCTCGACGTCAAAGGTGCTGACGCCGAAGGCGGAGAAGACCGGGCTGAGCAACGGCAGGTACACGGTGCCAAGCCCGGCTCGCGCCGCGACGGCAGCGAGCAGGCATCCGCCGCCGCCCCCGTAGGAGATCAGCGCGAGGTCAGCCGCGGACAGGCGGCCGAGTGCGGCCCGGGCGGCCGGGCGGGCCAGCATCTCATCGACGCCACTGGCGGCTGCCTGCGCCGCCGCTTCCGCGACGGCCAGGGCCGCTTTCCGCTGACAGGCCCAGCGGCGCGCCGACCACGCGTACCGAAACGGCGCCGGAGTGTGCTCCATTGCCAACGAGGTTCGTCTTGTGGTACCTGACGCATTAGGCACACCTCACGATCACAACGGTGCCTGGAGCACGGTCGCTCGCATGACGTCGGCGGGGCCGCTGGAGCGCTGGCCACAGCCGGCGCCGGGTGAGAGGATGCGGCCATGGCCGGTGACGGAGAGGACCCGGTACGGCAGTTCGCCGCTGCCCGGGAGGCTGCCGCAGCCGCGCTGGGCGAGTGGGCCCAGCGGGTGACGGCCGCCACCGCTGAGGCGCTGGGCAAACTCGATCCGGCTGTCCGCGCGGCGATTGACGCCGGGCGCGCTGCGCTGGCCGGGGACTGGCGCCGCTGCCACTGCCCGTGCGGCGAGGCACACCCAGATGACATGGGCGTGTGTGACGGCAGAGCTGTCATGACCCGGCAGCTAGGCGACGTGGACGTGCGGCTGTGCACCGTGT
>DATGVY010000200.1:0-14506 GCA_035299845.1 Streptosporangiaceae bacterium | reverse complement strand
AGGCGGCCATCGTCGACACCTGGTGGCAGACCGAGAACGGCGGATTCCTCGGCAGCACGCTGCCCGCCCTGCAGCCGATGAAGCCCGGCAGCTGCGGGCCCGGCGTCCTCGGCGTCTACCCGGTGATCTACGACGAGGACGCCAACGAGGTTCCGGCGGGGAGCGGCAAGGCAGGCAACATCTGCATCCGCAATCCGTGGCCGGGCATCTTCCAGACCATCTGGGGCCAGCCCGAGCGGTTCGTGGACACCTACTACCGCAAGTACAACAAGAACCCGGACAGCACGGACTGGCGCGACTGGCCGTACTTCGCCGGCGACGGCGCCGTCCAGGCCGCCGACGGGTACTACCGGATCCTCGGCCGGGTGGACGACGTGATCAACGTGGCCGGGCACCGGCTCGGCACCAAGGAGATCGAGTCCGCCGCCCTGACCGTCGCCGAGGTCGCCGAGGCGGCCGCCGTCCCGGTGATCGACGACATCCGGGGCCGCGCCGTAGAGGTATACGTCTCGCTCAAGCCCGGCTTCGAGCCTAGCAAGGAGATGGAGGGCAAGGTCACGAGGGCAATCGAGACCGAGATCGGCAAGATCGCCCGGCCGAAGAACGTCTGGATCGTGCCCGACATGCCGAAGACCAGGTCGGGCAAGATCATGCGGCGGGTCATCGCGTCCATCTCCAACTTCGCCGATGTCGGGGACGTCACCACGCTGGCCAACCCGGAGATAGTCGACAGCATCCGGCACCACGTGCAGACCGCGAAGGTCGCCAACGATGACGTGCCGCGTGACCTGACCGAGGCCGAGTTCGAGGAGATCAAGAAGTTCGGCGCCGAATAGGCCGCTGCCGCCGGGCGGTGCGCGGGCTGGCAGCAGCCGCCTGCGCGCCGCCCGGCTTCGCACGCGGCGGCTGCGGCGGCGCGGAGCTCAGCAGGCGGGCGGCGGGACGACGACCGTGCCGGTCGCGGTCACCACGAGCAGCGGCTCGTCGAGGACCCGGGCGGCGGACGGCCCGCGCCCAGGGTCGGCGCGGCAGGTCACCCGGGCCTCGAAGGCGATCTCGCGGCTGCGCCGCCCGACCCCGGCCACCGCGGCCGTCACCTCGATCACGTCGCCTGCCAGCGCCGGCGCCCGGAACTGGACGTCGGAGTAGGCCGCGAACAGCCCTTCGTCGCCGTCGGTCCTGATGGACAGCTCGGTGCCCGCATCGCCGAACAGTCCGAGCACGTACGCGCCGTCCACCAGGTTCCCGCCGTAGTGGGCGTGGCCGGCCGGCACGTACCGGCGGTGCGTGACGGTCTGGCCGAGCCGGGGATCGTCAGTCATGCAGTGCCTCCTGCACCTTCGGGGGGTTCCGGGGGGTCGTCCCCCCGGGTCGGCGCTGCCGGGGCCAGGGCGTGCACCAGTTGACGTCCTCCCCGGCCTGAAGGCGCGGGGATTCCTGCCGTGCCGCTCACGCGGCACCTCGGAGGGTTCCTGTTTCACCGGCAACCGCAAGGGCGAGCCCTTGTCTCATGTCGCCTCCGCGGGCATTTAGAGTCCCGGCGCGTCCCGCCGTGACTATGTTCCGGGCAGCGTTCGCGTCCCTGTCATGCACAGCCCCGCAGCGGCCGCACGTCCACTCGCGGACGCTCAGCGGCTTCGGCCCGTCTTTCACGCCGCACGCAGAGCACACCTGGGAAGTGGGCTCGAACCGTCCCGCCTTCCCGAAGGTGCGCCCGTGCCGGGCGGCCTTGTACTCCGGCATCCCCGCGAACGCCGGCCATCCGGCGTCGTGCACTGACTTGGCCAGCCGCGTGCGGGCCAGTCCCCTGACGCGCAGGTCCTCCACGTACACCGCTTGGTTTTCGCGGATGATACGGGTGGATTCCTTGTGCAGCCAGTCGCGGCGCGTGTCAGCCACCCGGGCGTGCACCCTGGCAACATCGATCCGCGCCTTGTCCCGGTTACTGCTTCCCCTGGCCTTGCGGCTCAGGGCCTTCTGCGTCTTGCGGAGCTTCCGCTCCGCCCGGCGCAGGAACCTCGGGTTAGCGACCTTCCGCCCATCTGACAGGACGGCGAAGTGCGTCAGCCCGAGGTCGATGCCGGCCTCTTTGCCAGTGTCGGGGAGCGGATCGCCTCCGGCCTGCACGACGAACGAGGCGAAGTACCGGCCCGCCGCGCCGGCGATCACCGTGACCGACGACGGCTCGGCTGGCAGGTCCCTGGACCAGCGGACCGCGACGTCCCCGATCTTCGGCAGCCTTAGCTTCCCGCCTGCGGTGATGGTGAACCGGGCGTTGCGGGTGAACCGGATCGCCTGCCGGCGGTCCTTGCGGGACCGGAACCGCGGCGGCGCGATCTTCGGCCCCTTGCGCTGGCCGGCGACCGAGGCGAAGAAGTTCCGGTAGGCCGTGTTCAGGTCCGCCAGTGCCTGCTGCAGCGCAACCGAGCTGACCTCGCTGAGCCACGCCCGCTCCGGGGTGGCCTTGACCGCGGTAAGCCGGACCGGCAGTGCCGCGCCGGTGATGTAAGGCAGGCCCGCCGCGTGCGCTTCCTGCCGTGCCCGCAGCGCGTCGTTGAACACGACCCGCGCGCAGCCGAACGCCCGGGCCAGCGCCTGGACTTGGCCGGGCGCTGGGCAGAGGCGGTAGTTGTACCGGAGCTGCACCCGCTCAGTATATTTGGTTTCATGGCCGACTACGGCGCTATACGCACTGGCAGACACTGTGTTTTCGTCTTGCACGCCCATTTGGTTTTCGTCACCAAGTACCGGCACCCCGTATTCACCGCTGCGCACCTGCAGCGCATGGAGCAGATCATGCGCGCCGTGTGCGCGGACTTCGATACCGAGCTTGCCGAGTTCAACGGCCAGGCCAATCACGTGCACCTGCTGGTGAGCTTCCCGCCCAAGGTAGCGCTGTCAAAGCTGGTCAACAGCCTCAAGGGCGTGTCCTCCCGCAGGCTGAGGCAGGAGTTCCCCGAGCTTGCCCGCCACTACTGGCGAGCGCGGCGGCTGTGGTCCGGGTCCTACTTCGCCGGGTCAGTCGGCGGCGCGCCCCTCTCTGTCCTGCACCAGTACATCGAGCAGCAGGACCAGCCCGTCTAGGTCAAGGCCGGGAGCTTTCACCACCGCCCTGAAAGACGGCGCACTAGCTCCCACTTAGGTAGCTGAGGGGATAGGGGCCGCTCTTGTCCTCGATCTCCCAGGCATGGTCGAGGACGTGCCAGGCGATGCGGCGGGCGGCGTAGCGGACCGGCCAGCCGCCTGGCAGCGGCACGGTCCCGTCGGATGCCCGCCCGAGCGCCCCGGCGATCGCCGAGCGCATCGCCGCGATCGCGGCCTCGTCGCCGAAGGCCGGCTTGCGGTGGCGTACCCCGATCTTCCGTGCGAACGCGGCCTCGGCGCCGATGACGTGCTCGATGATCTGATCCCGGTCCCGCCCGCCGCCCCGGGGTCCCTTGCGCAGGCTCGCTGGTGCCGCGGCTGCGACATGGTCGAAAGTCGCCCACGCCGCCCCGGCCAGGGCAGCGATCCGGCCCGCTTCGGCAGCGGTCAGCGGATCATAGTCGCACTGCGCGATCTCGCCCGGCGCACCGAAGTCGGTGTAGCCGGCCGTCCCGGGCAGCCGCTCGACGACGGAGAAGGCGTCCGCTGCCGCGGACGGCAGCTCGAGTCCGGCCAGCCGCGCCACGGGGGCGTACCGCGGCAGGTACGCGGCGAGCGCCTCAAGGGCCAGCTCCTCGCCTCGTCCCGAACGGCACCAGCCCGGCCAGTCCGTGGCACAGGCGAAGACTCGCTTCCTGCCGACCTCCAGGATCACGCCGGTAGCTGGCTGTGCGGTCATGCCCGGAATCATTCCAGCCCGGTCTGACAGTTCCGTGCCACGGTCCCGGCCTCGCCGGGGCCTGATGGGGAGAAGTGGGTGGCTCCCGCGGACCGCGAGCATCCCCGGCGTCGACCTGTACGCGCTCGCCGACCTCTTTACCCGCCCCCAGGATCACTGGTATTGCGGCCGGGCCGTGGCCCTGATCAGGGACCGGCGCTGACGGCCGCAGGGTCCTCGCCAGGAACGGGTCCGGCCCCGCCCGGGTGGTCCCGCGCGTCGAAGCGCCACAGCATTGGCAGCGCGGCAACCACCACCGCGGCGCCGGCCACGCTGAGCACGCCGCCGGACACCACGGCGATCCGCACCGAGCCGGTCGCCGCGGCGACGAGCCCGGCTTCGGCGTTGCCGACCGGCTCCCCCGTCATGTAGCTGATCATCTCGAGCCCGGCGAGCCGGCCGCGCAGGCTGGCCGGGATGGTCTGGTTCCACATGGTCATCCGGAAGATGCCGCTGACCATGTCGGCCGCGCCGGCCCCGGCGAGGGCGGCGACGGCCCACCACAGGCTGGTCGCGAAGCCGAATGCGGCGATGCCCGCGCCCCAGCCGCAGACGGCGAGCACGATTGCCCGGCCATGCCTGCTGACGTGCCTTGCCCAGCCGCTGGTCATGCTCACTATCAGGCCCCCGGCGGCAGGCGCGGCGTACAGCAGCCCGAGGACGGTCGGCCCGCCGAGCCGGGCGGCGATGGCCGGGAACAGGGCGTACGGCGCGCCGAAGAGCATCGCGGAAATGTCGATCAGGTAGGTGCCGAGCAACTCGGGCCGGCTCCGTGCGTAGCGCAGGCCGTCGAGCACGCCGCGCAGGCTGGGCCTGGCCGCATCGGGCGGGGGCGGGGTCGCGCGCAGCCTGGTGTAGGTTACCAGCGCGATCATGCAGGCTGCGCTGTCGGCGGCGTAAGCGAGCGGAAGCCCGCCGAGCTCGATGGCGAAGCCGCCGAGCAGTGGCCCGGCCAGGCTGACGGCATTGCCGAGCAGCCCGGTCAGCGAAGCGGCCGTGTGCAGCTCGTCGCGGCCGATCAGGACGGGAACCAGCGCCTCAAGCGACGGCCGCTGCAGGCCGTACAGGCCGGTGCTCAGCACCGCGAGCAGGAAGAGCGGCCATAGCTGGTGCCAGAGCGCGGCGTTCAGCGCGAGTGCGGCCCCGCTGCCGCACACGAAGAGCTGGCTGAGCCTGATCAGGCGGCGGCGGTCGACCGCGTCTGCCAGCGCGCCGCCGAGTAGCGCGGTCGCAATCAGCGGCACAAGCTCGGCGAAGCTGAGCAGCCCCACGACGAGCGAGGAATGGGTCAGCCGGTAAGCCTGGTAGGGCATGGCAACCAAGCTGATCGAGGTGCCGGCGAACGACCACATCTGGCCGGTATAGAGCAGCCGGAACTCCCTCGACCGGCGGAGCAGGGCGACATCGGGGCCGAGGCTGGCAGCTAGCTGCCGGATCCGCGGCCGCCTGGCTGACTGCTCTGGCCTTGGGTCAGCATCGCCGCTGCCATCCCGGCTGCCGCCGCCGCCCGATCCCCCGCTGTCGCTCACAATCAGCTCATGGTGCCCGGTCATACCGCTGCGGTCGACTGGATTCCACCGGATGCTGCGATACCGGATGCTGCGATAGCGTGACGGTGATGAGCAGGGTTCACGACATGGGCGGGCAGACCGGGTTCGGGCCGGTACCGGTCGGCGACGATGGTCCGCCGTTCCAGGCCGACTGGGAAGCGAGGGTCGCCGCGCTCAGCACGGCGCTGATGCGGCGCGGGACGTTCTCCGGAGATGAGTTCCGTGACGCCATCGAGCGCATCCCGCCGGCCGAGTACCTTGCCCTTTCCTACTACGAGCGGTGGTTCCGGGCGCTGGAGCTGCTGCTCGCCGAGAAGGGGCTTGTCTCCCGGAGCGGGCAGCCGGGCGGGCGGCCGGGCTGGGACCAGTGAGCAGTGGCTAGGTACGCGATCGGCACCCGGGTACGCGCGCTTTCCTTCGATCCGGACGGTCACACCAGGCTGCCGCGGTACGTCCGCGGGCACCGGGGCGAGATCGTCGATGGTCATGGCAGCTGGCCGCTGCCCGATCAGGCTCTGCGCGGGGTGGCCAGGACGGAGCCGGTGTACGCGGTCCGGTTCGCCGCGCGGGACCTGTGGGGCGCGGGATCCCATTCGGTGGTCGTCGACCTGTGGGAGTCCTACCTGGAGGAGGCGGAGTGAGCGGCGATCATGCGGAACTGCCGGCGGCCGTGCGGGTACGCCAGCTGGAGGACCGGGTGATTGCCGCCGGCCTGACTACCGACGCCGAGCTCGACCAGATTCTGGCCGGCGTGTACTGGACCGGATCGCCGGCCAACGGCGCCAGGATGGTGGCCAGGGCATGGACTGACGCCGGCTACGCCGAGCGGCTGCTGGCGGACGGCAATGCCGCAGCAGCCGAGTTCGGCTTCGGCGCGAGCAGCCGCGGCGGGAGTGGCTATCGGCTCAAGGCGGTCCAGAACACCGGGCGGCGGCACAACCTGATCGTCTGCACGCTCTGCTCCTGCTATCCGACGTCCCTGCTGGGTCCCTCCCCGAGCTGGTACAAGAGCTTCGCGTACCGGTCGCGAGCGGTCCGCGAGCCGCGCGACGTGCTGGCCGAGTTCGGCCTGCAGCTGCCAGCGGAGACCGAGATCGTGGTCTGGGACTCCAGCGCGGAGACGCGCTACCTGGTCGTGCCCGCCCGCCCCGCCAACTGCGCGGGCCTCGGCGAGGACGCGCTGGCCAGCCTCGTGACCAGGGACGGGATGATCGGCACCGCCGCGCTCTGAGACGGCGTGGCGGGGGCGGGGCGGGGGCCGGCTAGCGGCAGCCAGTGCCGGGCTAGCTCTCTGCGGCGCTGCTTGGCACCGAGTCGGCCGGCTGACCGGGCGGCGCATCGCCCTTCGCGCGCTGGCTGCGGATGAACCAGACGATCCCGGTGACGGCCAGGATGGTGGCGATGTAGAAGTTGAGGCGCAGGCCGAGGAAATGCTCAGACGAGTCGATCCGCAGGGACTCCTCGAAAATGCGGAACGCCGAGTAGCCGGCCACGTAGAGGGCGAACAGGCCAGGCGGTCGGATGCCGCGGTGATGCCCGAGCCACACCAGCGCCGCCGCGAGCAGCAGGTCGAAGATCAGCTCGTACAAGAACGTCGGCTGGAACGTGCTGAACGCCCCGTAGCCGTGCGGCCGGTAGTGCGCCGAGATCTCCAGGCCCCAGGGCAGGCTGGTCGGCTTGCCGAAGAGTTCCTGATTGAAATAGTTGCCGATGCGGCCGATCGCCTGCGCGACCAGCAGCGCCGGGGCAACCGCGTCCATGAAACCCGGCACGTCGGCGCCGGCCCGGCGGACTCGCCAGATCCCGGCGACCGCGCCCCCGGCGATGCCGCCCCACACGCCAAGGCCGCCCGACCAGATGGCGAACACACCCCACCAGTGGTGCGGGATGAAGGCCGGCGTGGTGACATCAAAGTAGATCCTGGCGCCGATGAGGCCGGCCGGCACCGCCCAGGTAGCCACGTCGGCGACCAGAGCCGGGTCACCGCCGCGGGCCTGCCACCGCCGCCGGGTGATCAGCACCGCGAGCGTGATCCCGATCACGTACATCAGCCCGTAGAAGTGAATGAACGACGGGCCGATGTGAAACCCGCTGACTGGCGGGCTGGGGATGTGCAGGGCCATGAACCGAGGGTAGACCCGCGCCGCAGGTGCTGCGCGCGCCCGCGCTGCGGTGCAGCCGGCACGTTTACCGGCTGGCGGCGGGCTGACCATCGAGGCCGGCGCGGTCCAATCCTTGATCACGGAAACTTCGGCGGGCTCCAGCACCACTTTATTTCCGCGATCAAGGAATCCGGGCGGGGCCCTGGCGGGGAAGAAGCAGGCGCTGGCTCAGGCGTAGAGTTCGGGCCGCCGGTCGGCGTGCACGTCGTTGCGCGGGCTGTTCGCCTTGCTGCGGGCCAGCCGCAGGTCACAGTCGGCCACCAGCACCGCCGGCTGGCCGGCGCAGGCCGGGCCGGCCAGCGGATAGCCATCGGCGCCGGCGATGACGGTGCCGCCGACCCAGCTCACGCCGCGCTCGTCGCCGCACCGGTCCGCCGCGGCGATGAAGATCCGGTTGACGCTCGCGGCCGCCTGGACGTTCAGCACGACCATCGGCCGCTCCCCGGCCGGCCGCGGCTCGGCTGGCCAGTTGGTGGGCACCGCCAGCAGGTCCGCGCCGGCCAGGGCGGGCTTGCGGACCCACTCGGGAAACTCGGCGTCGTAGCAGACCATGACCCCGATCCGGCCGCGGGCGGTGTCGACGACCGGCGGCTCGCTGTCACCTGGCGTGAAGACGTCCTGCTCGGCGTCCCACAGGTGCGCCTTGCGGTAGATCGCCCGCGTCCCGCCGCCATCGATGATCGCGGCGCTGTTCAGCAGTTCCCCTGACTTCCCAAGCTCGCAGAAGCCTCCGACGATCACCAGGTCGTACCGCGCGGCGAGCCGCTGCCACTCGCCGATGGTCGGCCCGTCGGCCGGCTCGGCCAGCGACCGGGCCTCGGCCGCGCCGGAGAATACGTAGCCGGAGGGCACAAGCTCCGGCAGCACGACAACGCGTGCCCCCTGGCCTGCAGCGATGCCGATCGCGTCGCGCGCGGCGGCGCGGTTATGGCCGGTTTCGCCGACGCGCAGGCTGAGCTGGCAGGCCGCCACGCGCACGGTATCACCGTCACTCCCTGATGTCACCCGGCCAGCCTAGCCAGTACCAGCCGGATCCCTGCTCAGCGCGGCGTGCCGATCGGTACGATGTGCCGCCATGGCGGCATTGTTCAACCGGATCATCCCCATTCTCTTTGTGAGCGACCTTGAGGCCGAACGTGACTTCTACGTCCGCCTGGGCTTCCACGTGACCTACGAGGGCCCGGAGTACCCGCATTTTCTTGCGCTGGGGCACGGGCCGGTCGAGTTTGGCATCGAGCGAAAGGCCGGGTTCCGCAGCGACTCTCCTGATCATGTGCTGACCTGGCAGTTCGGCGTCGGGGATATCGCGGCCGCGCGGCAGCGGCTTGGCGAGGCCGGAGTGCCGTTCAGTGAGCAGCTGATGACTCCCAGCGAGGACTGGACCTACCGCGTCCTGCACGCCCGCACCCCGAACGGCTATCACCTGCTGCTTGAGGAAGGCAGCGACTAGACGCCCGGCCCGCTGGCGCCGCGCCGCCGGCCCGCCAGCCTGCACCCAAAATTGCACTTGGGTCACAACTTGACAGTCACTTCGGTGACAATGGCTTGCGATGGGCACGTCAACCGACCCGGTCTATCTCCGGGTTCTCGAGGATCTGCGTACCCGCATCAGCGATGGATCGCTCGAGCCCGGCGCGCGGGTGCCATCCCGTAACGCGATCATTGCCCGGTATGGCGTCGGGGAGACCGCGGCCAAGCACGCCCTGGCGGTCCTGGCTGCCGAGGGGCTGATCGAGGCAAGGGCGGGCTCCGGGTCATACGTGCGCAAGGCACCCGCGCCCCGCTGCCTGGAGCATGACCGCCTGCACAACCCCGGCTCGCCCTTCGGCCTGCCGGACCCGGCTGGCCGGCTGTCCTGGGAGCATCAGTCGGAACACGCGGTCGCCCCGCCCGGCATCGCCCGGCGGCTTGGCCTGCGGCCCGGCGGCGACCTGGTGATGCGGACCAGGTACCTGCTGAGCGCGGACGGGGCGGCGATCCAGCTGGTGACGTCATACGAGCCGGTCCGGCTGACCGGCGGCACCGCCGTCGCCGGGCCGGAGCAGGGGCCGCTGGCCGGCCGCGGGGTGATCGAGCGGATGAAGGCCATCGGGATCTGCGTGGACGAGGTCGCCGAGGAAATCTCGGTCCGGCCCTCGCTGCGCAGCGAGGCGGCCGTCCTGGCGATTGCCGCCGGCGCCCCGGTGCTGCTCGTGGAGCGCGCGCACCTGGCCCGCGGGCGGGCGGTCGAGGCAGGCGACATCGTCACGGCGGCAGAGGGCTTCCGGCTGAGGTACCGGATCCCGGTCTAGCCTTGGCGTCATGATCAGGCCAGCCCGCCCGCAGGACGTCCCGCAGATCCACCGGCTGATCCGGGAACTCGCCGAGTACGAGAAGTCGCTCACGGAGGTGACGGCCACCGAGGACGACCTGGGCCGCGCTGTTCGCGGACCAGCCCGCGGTCTTCGCTCACGTGGCCGAGCATTCCGGCGCCGTCGCCGGGTTCGCGCTGTGGTTCCTGAACTACTCGACCTGGCTCGGCAGGCACGGCATCTACCTCGAGGATCTTTATGTCACTCCCCGGTTGCGCGGTGCCGGGCTCGGCCGGGCGCTGCTCGCCGAGCTCGCCAGTATCTGCGTGCGGCGCGGGTACGGCCGCCTCGAATGGTGGGTGCTCGACTGGAACTCCGCCGCCCGCGGGTTCTACGAGTCCGTTGGCGGTGGAGATGGATGAGTTGACGGTGCACCGCCTGACCGGCCCGGCCCTGCACGCGCTGGCAGACTCAGCCGCCGGCCTTTGACGCGGCGTTGATCGCGACCAGCGCGCTGATCGTCGCCTTGGCGGCGGCCGCGGAGCTGACTTCACGCCGACAGAACTGCTTCTTGCCGCGATCGGCGGTTGCACGGCGATCGATGTCGACATCCTGACCTCGCGCCGTGCCGAACCGGAAGCGTTCGAGGTGCTCGTCGACGCGAACAAGGTGCGTGGCGCGGATGGCAATCATCTGACCGATACCGAGGTGACGTTCCGGATCGTGTTTCCCGGCAGCGAACACGGCGATGCGGCCCGGGCACTCCTGCCTGACGTGGTGAAGAAGTCACATGACCGGCGGTCGGCCGCACCGTCGAGATCGCCACTCCCATCGTTACCAGGATCGAGTAGCGACGGGCCCGCGGCCGACGACAGGCCGGCCGCCAAAGCCGTGATGACATCGCCGCGACGCTGAAACCGCATCCTCGCGCGGCGTCGGCAAAGCGTAGCCGCGAGGTGGTGGGGCCGTTCCGGCAGCGGTCCGGCATTTCACCTGGCAACGGCCACCCTGTAGAACAGCGGGATGACCGGGCTGTCGGTGGACTACGCAGGGCTGGTGCGCGACCTCAGGGTGCCGCTGGTCCCAGCCGACGTTGGCGCGGCCCTGCTCGGCGCGGCGGCGGAGCGTTACGAACGTCAGTTCCCCGGCTGCTCGCTGGTGCAGTTTATGCAGTCTGGAGCCACCTACTTGTTCGACCTGGCCAGCGCGACGGGCGCAGGGCAGGAGGATCGCACCGTGGCAGCCTGGACCGTGACACCAGCCACGGTCGGCAAGCGCGACGTCTCGTATCAGCGCGCCTTTCCACTGCCGCCTGATCCAGACGGCGCTTTGGTGGACAGGGGACATCTGATTCCCCACCTGTCCGGAGGCGAGTTCGGTCCGAACATCTTCCGGCAACATCGTGCCTTGAACCGAGGCTGGTCGAACCAGGGCAAACGGCTCCGGGCGTTGGAGCGGGAAGCTGCCACCACTCCAGCCACCTTCTACTTCGGCCACCTGCTCTACGAGGACGGCACTGCATACCCCACGGAGATCGAGACTGGATTGCTCCGCGCGGAGACATTGCACGTAGAGCGGTTCCGCAACCGGTTCCCGCACCCGCAAGCGGCACCACGCGACAAATGAAGCGTTGCGTGAATTTCACTCTGCCGCAATGACGGTCGTTCGCCACCTGATCCCGGAGCGTGGTGAAGCGTCCGTGGGGGCAGGCACGCATGCCAGCCGATATGGGCCGGTCGGCGGTCGGCGGCGTCTGGCCGTCGGCTCGAACCGATGGATCGTTATGGCCCTATGCCGGGACCGGGAACGCAGTCTGGCAGGCGTGCGCGGGACGACCTCAGCGGAAGGTCAGCGGCCGGCCGCGCCCGTGATTACCATTTCTTGCAAGGTCAGCGCGCTCCGGCTGATCTTCCCGAAAAACGGCTTCTCGGAGGATGCGCGCGTTCCTCCCGGCGGTCAGCGATATGCGCGTGCGCCGCGTCCCGCCATGATGGGAGGTATGCGCGTCCCCGATCACCGTGGCCTCCGCCGGCAGGTGGTATTGCTTGTAGCGGTGGCGGCCGTCCTCGCCGCATGCACCGCTGCTGGCTCAGCCAGGACCTCCGCCGCCGTGCTGACCGTCCTCACATGTCAGGACTCGTTTGGCCATAGCCGAACGGACCCTGGGGCGCGACATGTTGGCGGAGTCGGGAGTCCGGCTCTTTACGGGGGCTTCACGGGCGACAACACCCGCTGGAGGAGCAACGACGGTCACCTGTACCTCGCATGGAAAGACCCCATTGCCGTGGCGCCCACCGCGCGGCCGTTCCGGACAATCACGGTGGTGAGCCCCGCGTCAGCCCGCCTGCTATTCACGTCGCCATCACGGTGGGCCACCTTGTCGAGCACCCGGCTGCCGATCCTCAGCCGCAGTGTGCGACTGCCGGCATGCGGCCGCGAATACTCCTCCTACTTCGGGGCCATCATGGTCAGGCGCGGCGCATGCGTCACGCTCGCGGTGGCCGGGGCTGCAGGGAACCTTGGCACAGTGATCGTGCCGATCATGGTCGCGCACTGCTGAGCCGGCTGGCCTACGCGATCCCAGCGCAGTCTGTGCCACGGCAGAAGAACTGGAAGGCCTTGGGAGTGGTCGAGGGCGGGTTGACGAGCCGTATCCGCCGATCTGGGCGGCAGCGAGATCGAGGTTAGGCATACCGGCGATCGTCCAGATCGGGATGATCTGCGCGTGGCCTACCCGTGGGGCGACCTGCCCAGCGGGGCGCGGCGGGGCCTTGATCCGGACCGCGCTGCTAACCCCTGCGCCGGGCCGCCGCTGCGGGCGCCGTCTCGAAAAATAGCCCCCTCTTGCCGTGGTCAGCCAACGGGTCCAAGCTTGGTTACCGATGGCACAAAGACCGGCGGGGCCGGGCACGAGAAGTTTCGCACGGCCCTTTACGACAAGGGAGGGCCGATGCGAACACCGAGGTTTGTTGCGGCTGCGGCCGCGTTGTTCGTGGTACTGATGGGGGCTGGAACGGCCATGGCCCAGCCGGCCCCGGCCAGCCCGGCCACCGGCACGCTGGTCACGGTTGGCAGCCCGACGTCTCCGTTCTCGCAGAACAAGCAGAA
Organism: Streptosporangiaceae bacterium; assembly: GCA_035299845.1. GTDB lineage: Bacteria > Actinomycetota > Actinomycetes > Streptosporangiales > Streptosporangiaceae > Palsa-506. The sequence continues at coordinate 1,533 of DATGVY010000200.1, read as the reverse complement.
CGAGCCGGCCGTCGCGATCGACGCACACGATCCTTCGGTGGTCGTGGCTGGCTCCAATGACGAGATCGACATGGAGGCGTGCAACGCGGGTGATCCGACAACGTGCCCGTTCACGCAGGGAGTCGGCGTCTCCGGGGTGTATTTCTCATTCAACGGCGGCCACTCGTGGACGCAACCGACGTACACGGGGTGGAGCGCGCGGGACTGCCTTGGCCCCGCCGCGTGCGTGCCGCATGTCGGGCCGATCGGCACGCTGCCGCATTACTTCGAGAACGGCCTGGTCTCCGACGGGGACCCGGGTGTCGCATTCGGGCCGCGCCCGGGCGCGAACGGCACGTTCTCGTGGGCGAATGGCTCACGGCTGTACTACTCGAACCTGACGTCGAACTTCGGCACCACCAAGCGCAGCGAGACCTTCAAGGGTTTCGAGGGAATCGCCATCTCACGCACCGACAACCTGCGCGCGGCCGCCGCCGGGGACGCGTCGGCCTGGATGAACCCGGTGTTGATCTCCAGGCAGAGTTCGACGACGTTCTCGGACAAGGAGCAGATCTGGGCGGACAACGCGCAAACCAGCCCGTTCTTCGGCCACGTCTACGTCTGCTGGGCGAGTTTCCGCAGCAACAGCCATGGTCCCGCCTTCCCGACCCCGCTGATCGTCGCGCGGTCCACCGACGGCGGCAGCACCTGGGTGCAACAGCAGGTAGGCCCGGCGACCGATAACGGTATCAGCAGCCAGCCCGACGGCTGCACCGTCCGCACCGACAGCCACGGCAACGTGTACGTGTTCGGCGTGGGCAGCCGGCGCGGGGTGTCGTTCGAGATGATGTACAAGTCGACCGACGGCGGCGTGCACTTCACCGGCCCGAAGCTCCTCGCGGCCGCCGTCGATCCCGGGGTCGTCGACCCGGTCCTCGGCCGCCCGGTGATGGACGGCGTCGCGGGCGCGCGCAACGACCTCGCATTCGCACCCAGCGCGGACATCGCCAACTCCGCGCCGACCGGCACGGACGCGACCAACCGGATCGTGTTGACCTGGGCAGACGGCGCACAGGGGCTCAATCACGAGCAACTGCTGCTGATGACCTCCACCAACGGCGGAGCCTCGTTCACCGGGCCGACTGCCGTGCGGCTCCAGAGCGGAGACCGCCCCTACTACACTGCACCCGCGATCTCGCCCAACGGCACCGATGTGTACATCACCTACAACGCCTTCACCACTCCGTTCCGCAACGACACCAGTTCCCCGCGGGGCCTGGTCGGCGCGATCCTGCACGCGGACGTGACCGGCGGGTCGATCGGCCCGTTTGGCACGCTGGCCCGGGGTGTCGTCGGTGACCCCCGCGGGTCGTCGCAGAACAACCTTCAGGCCGAGTTCCTCGGCGACTACGTGTACACGGCCGCCACCCGCGCCGGCGCGGTCGGGGTCTGGAACGACGTCCGCAACGCGGCCGACTGCCTGCGCATGGACGCGTGGCGGCTGTCGCTGCGCACCGGCACGTCGGCTCCCAAGCCCGCCCCGCAGGCGGACTG
>DATGVY010000199.1:0-6797 GCA_035299845.1 Streptosporangiaceae bacterium | reverse complement strand
TTGCGGCGTCAGCGGCCACGGCGGTGTCCTGTTCACGGGCGGCGTGAAGAGCGGGTTCATCTGCGGCGCCGGCTGCCGTCTTCATGTCGTCGAGCCGCCGGATCGGCCGGCTCGCCGGGTCCGGGGATGGCAGAGTCCGGGCGGCGGTGGTGGTGGCGCGCTCGGCGGGGCGGTGGTGTCGCAGCCACAGGAAGATCAGCCATCCGGCGGATGCGACCAGCCAGAAACTGGCGAGGCGGTAGAGCAGGACCGCGGCCACTGCCTGGCTGGCGCGCAGCCCGGCGGCTACCAGGGCCAGGGCGAGGGTTCCTTCGGCTACCCCGAGCCCGCCGGGTGTGATGTTGAGGCTTTGCGCGGCGATTCCCGAGCCGTAGACCAGCAGGAGGACGTGCCAGGGCACGGCGGCGCCGGTGGCGTGGATGCTCACGGCGAGGACCGCTGCGTCGGCGAGCCAGTTGGCCAGGGCCAGGCCGGTCACTATGATCCAGCCCGATGGCGGAAGGCGGAGTGACCCTAGCCGCTCAGCCCAGGCCCGGATGGTCTGGCGGGGATCGCCGGCGGGCCGGCGAAACAGCGCCGACCCTTGCCGTAGCGTCCAGGCCGCGGGCCGTTCCAGGGCGCCGCGCAGCCGCGGTCGGCGCGCGGCCGCTCCCAGCACGGCCAGGGCCGCCACGGCGAGCATGCCGCCGGGCACAGCGACCGCCGTGACCAGGATGTTGCCGGAAGACAGCCCGCCGCCGACCACGACGAGGGCCGCCGCGGCCGAGGAGACCACGCCGCCGGCCAGCAGCGTCCAGCCGGCCAGCGGGGCATCCGCGCCCTGCCTGCTGAAGCGACGGAAGGTAAAGGCCGCGCCCAGCTCGGGTCCGGCCAGGGGTACCGAGACCGACAGCGCGTTGGCCGCGTAGGCGGTGGCCAGCATGGGCCGGACACCGACGCGGGCGCCGCCCGCCGCGAGCAGCCGCCGCATCATGATCGCGAAGGCGGCCATGGACGCCGATTCCAGCGTGATGACGACCGGGATCCAGATCCAGTGCAGATGACCGAGCACCGCCAAGGATGCGGCCAGCGCGGACCGCTCGGTCACCCCAGCGCCCGCCAGCGCCGCCACGGCGAAGGCGGCGGCCACGGCGCGGGCCACGCGTTTGCTGCCCCGGCGCTGAGGCGCAGGCGCGGTGCCCGGGACTGCACCGGCGCTGATACGGCCCGCCGGAGCCGGCCGGAGCCAGGTCCGGCGCAGGCCCGCAGTTTCGGGTCTGGTGATTGTCATATCCGCCTGTCCGAGGCCACGGGCCCGATGGTGCTGCGGCCGGCTGGAGCACCCGCATGGCGCGGGTGCTGCCCGGGCGAGTTTCCGCGGTGATGGTGGTGGCCAGAGGTCCAGGGCGTGGTCGCCGCAGCTGGCCGTCTCAGTAGCCGTAACCGTTGCCAGACGGAGCGGCCGGGACCGGGCCGGCCGGTGCCGAGGAACTGGCGATCAGGGCGAGGCCGGGGGTGGCCACGAAGAAGTTCTGGACGCCCTGGCCGGTTACCTGGTTGGCGTGGTCGTCGATGAAGGTGTACAGCAGGTGGCCGTTGTAGGCGACCTGGTGGCCGTTGGCGTCGTTGAGCACGGTGAGCTTGCCGCTCACTCCGGCCGCGGCGGGCATGGCCGACGTCAGCGGCGGCCACAGCCGGGCCAGCCCGCCGGTGACAAACGACTTCGTCGCCGTGTCGGGCCGGTAGAAATACAGGGGCAGGCCCTGGGCGTTGACCAGGATGCTCTCGGTCTTGCCTGCCACCGGCGCCCGCGCGATGTGCACGATAGCCGCGGCGCTCTGGCCGGCGGAGGGCGCGCTGCTGGCGGGCGAGCTGCCTGCCGAAGCGGCGGTGACACCGCCGATGGCGGCCACGGCGGCAAGGCCGATGCCGGCGATGATGATCCTTGGGTGTCGCATGGTTACCTCCTGGATGCTGGCTCTCTACTATCTACTAACACGGATAGTAGAGATGCGGTGTTCACCCGGCAGGCGGATAATCCTGGCGGCGAGGCATGCAACCGGGCGGCGAGGCATGCAACCGGGCGGCGAGGCAAACCGGGCGGCTAACCCACCGCCAGGGGCCGGCCGCGGGCGGCCAGCGCGGCCGTGGCCGGCCGTGGCGCCGGGGGACTATGTTGCGGATGGCGCGCTGTGGGTGCCTGGCCTGGCCGTAGCACTCTTCAATGGACCCGGCCAGGACTGGTCATGGCCGGTGGCTGGCCGCGCCCGCGCCGCGGACGGTTGGGCCGCCGGCTGCGAGGGGGGCGGGGCTGGCGGCGTGGACGAGGGCGCGGACCTGGTCGCCGGTGATGGTTTCCTGGTCGAGCAGGGCAGTGGTGAGCTGGCTGAGTGCTTCCTTGTGCCGGGTGAGCAGCTCCCTGGCGCGCGCTTCGGCCTTGGTCAGCAGGGCGTTGACTTCCTGGTCGATCAGCCACTGGGTGTGCTCGGAGTAGCCGCGCTGCATGGCGAGCGCGGGGTGGCCGGCGGGCGGCCCGGTGTAGCTGACCGGGCCGATCGCGTCGCTGAGGCCGAACTGGCAGACCATCTGGGTGGCCAGGGCGGTGGCGGAGGCCAGGTCGTCGGCAGCGCCGGTGGATGCCTCGCCGCGGATCAGGCGCTCGGCGGCCCGGCCGCCGAGGCGGACGGCGAGGGTGTCGGCGAGGTATTTTTCCCCGTATAGCTGCCGGTCATCGTCGGGGAGCTGCTCGGTCAGCCCGAGTGCCTGGCCGGCGCCCAGGACGGTGACCCGGCTGACCGGGTCGGCGTGCGGGGACAAGGCGGCCACCAGGGCGTGCCCGGCCTCGTGAACGGCGACAGTGGCCAGTTCGCCAGGGGCCAGCGGGCTGCTGTGCCTGGTGCCGAGCAGCACGCGGTCGCGGGCGTCGGTGAAGTCGGCGGCGGTGAGCCTGACGCGGTCGGCCCGGACCGCGGTCAGGGCGGCCTCGTTGACCAGGTTGGCCAGGTCCGCGCCGGAGAATCCGGGGGTGGCGGCGGCGACCTGGCCGAGGTCGGCGTCTGGGCCGAGGTTCTTGCCGCGGGCGTGGGAGGCGAGAATGGCGCGCCGCTCGGCCCGGTTGGGCAGCGGGACGATGACCTCGCGGTCGAACCGGCCGGGCCGGCGCAGCGCCGGGTCAAGGGCGTCCGGCCGGTTGGTGGCGGCCAGTACCACCACCCCGCTGGAGTCCTCGAACCCGTCCATCTCGGCGAGTAGCTGGTTGAGGGTCTGCTCCCGCTCGTCGCTGCCGGGCAGGCCGCCGGGGTCGCGGCGGGCGCCGAGGGCGTCGATCTCGTCGATGAACACGATCGCCGGCCCGCGGGTGCGTGCCTGCTCGAACAGGTCCCGGACCCGGGCAGCGCCGACGCCGACGAACATCTCCACGAAGCTCGAGCCCGATACGGACAGGAACGGGACGCGGGCTTCGCCGGCGACGGCGCGCGCGAGCAGGGTCTTGCCGGTGCCGGGCGGCCCGGCCATCAGCACGCCGCGCGGTCCCCGTGCCCCGGCCAGGTGGTAGCGGCCAGGGTCGCGCAGGTAGTCGACGACCTCGCCGATCTCCGTCTTCACCGCGGGGTAGCCGGCCACGTCGGCGAACCGGGTGGCCGGGCGCTCGGCGTCGATGACCCGTGCCTTCGCCCTGGTCAGGCCGGCCGCACCGCCCAGCCCGCCGCCGAGGCCGGCGGCCTGCCGGCGGAAGCCGCGGACGGCGGAGTACAGCAGGCCGCCGATCAACAGCAGCGACAGCAGCCCGATCAGCGTCGACAGTGAGGACCCCGTGGCGGCGGTGGCGGTGACCTGGACATGGTGGGCGGCCAGGTCACCGGCCAGGGTGCGGTCACCGAGCGCGACCGGGATGGTGGTGGTGAACGGTTGCCCGTCGGCCAGGCCGCCGGTCACCTGGCCTGCCGGGCCGATGGTCACCGTCCGGACCGCGCCGGTGCCGACGTCGGCGACGAACCGGGTGTAGCTCAGCATCTGGCCCGGCGGGGCGCCCCGCGGCAGGACCAGCAGCGTCAGGAGGCCGGCCGTGCCGCCCAGCGGCAGCAGCCAACGCCGCCACGCGGCCGTGGTTGCCTGGCCCCGCGGGCCGGGCTGGGACATGCGCATCGGGGTGCTCCTTCCGGTGCCGGGGACTCCCCGGCTGGCTGGGTCTGGCGGCGGTTCGGCCGGGCCGGGCGCTTCCGCCCGGCCCGACCGGGTCTGATCAGCCGGGGTGGCTGTATTCGGGTGCGCGCCGCGCGGCAGGCTGGGGCCGCGGAGCCAGGCGCGTGGCGCGAGCCCGCACCTGCCAGGCGGCGAGCACGGCGAGCAGGATGAGCAGCGTCTCCACGCTGAGCGCCGCGATGCCCAGCGGGCAGCGCCAGTTACCGACATCGCCGTGATCGCCGAGGAAGCCCCCCACGGTCCGGGTCAGCACGTATCCGCCCATCGCCGAAGCGGCCAGGGCGCCGGCGGCCGCCCATACCAGCCAGTGCGACCGGGTGATCATCACCCCGCCGACCAGGACTGCGGCAGCGATGATCCCGAGGTATCCGACGCCGACCAGCGGGATCGAGCCCAGCGTGGCCGGCAGGTCGACCACGTGGATCATCGCCAGCGCGGCCAGCGCCACCGCGCCGACCGCGCGCGCGATCAGGTCCGTGCCGTACGCCGGCGCTGGGCCGAGACGAGCAAGCATTGGTGTCCTCCTGTTGTGGGACCGCTCCCGCGGGGCCTGGCGCCGCGACGGGGCAGCGGTGGTGTCGCTCTCAACTACTAACACGAATAGTAGAGATGGAAGGTTCAGCAGGACCGAGTCGGCGGGGTGCGACGTGCGTCACACTGCCTCGGGGCGGCCGGCTTGCCGCGGCACCGGGATTACGCCGTGAGTCCCAGCCTGACCGCGCAGTTCATTGCGATATTCACCGGGCGCGGCATCGCCTTGGTGGCGACTCCACGAAGGACCGCGGCTGCCGCGCGGGCTCGTTGTCCGGCCGGATGCTGGTATGGCGACTAGCAGCCGCCGCGCATCCCGTTGCCGGGGTGGCCAGGGCTCGCCCCCATCCGGTCGGGAGCCGCCCGCGGCCCGCCGGGCTGCTGCTGGGATACCCCCGCCCGAATCCGCCGTCCCGGGCCGGTGACGGCAGCTGCCGGCCCGACTCGGATGATGCCGCTGAGCCTGCTGCGGCGGCCCGTGACGCGGGAGCGGATCCGGGTTGACGGGTGTGATGCCAGCAACCCATCCGGAAGAGGCGGCCGGGGGCGGCCGCGTGCGAGCGGCCCGCTGCACGCACGGACGACAGGTGCCGCCCAGCCGCTCACATGTCCGGTTCGAGGCAAAATGAGCACTTCATCATGATGCGGCGGGCAAGTGCCGGGACCCACTGGCTGGTTACCCACCTCGAGTCGATTACCCAGCTGCTGGCGACGATGAGGCGCAGCGGGTCGCCCGGCCGCGTGCCGGGAAGGTCCAGATCGAGCTGACAGGCCAGTTCATGCTCGGTGTTCTTGACCTGCAGGCGGCCGACGGCGCGCCATCCGGCCGGGACCCAGACCAGCAGCTTGGACCGGAAGCTGATCTCCGGGAAGGCGCCTGCGTCCAGGAACCCGGGCCCGGCGAGCAGCCGGTCGAGCACCGGGAACCCGGTGCTGACTGCGCTCGACCTGGCGGCCAGCCACGCTGCTGAATCCTCGATCGGCTCGGTGATGCGCACCCCGCCGGTAAGCGGCAGGCGTCCTCGCACCGGGCGGCCGGCGACCCGCGCGGCAAACGACGCATGCGAGCACGCCGGATCGACCCGCCAGCTGCCTGCGGCCAGCCGAGGTTGCCCTCCGGGCCTGAGCTGAATGCCGGGCGCAGTCGTGGTCACGGGCATCTCCTTCGCTTGCCGAGTCAGCCAGCCGACGGCTCCATGGCCAGGTGTCCCGCCCGCGTGCCGGGCGGGCTGCTACAGAGGCGATCTTCTACTAACACGGATAGGAGATCTCCTCTGTTCATCAGATAGAGGTGCCGAGTTCATCAGATAGAGGTGCCGGCCCATCTCCGTGCTGGCATGGAGCAGCCGGGAAGGCTGCCCGCACCCGGCGATCGGGTCGCACGGGCTTCCCGCACGTCGTCCTCCCGGCCTCCGCATGGCCGGGCGCGCGGCTTTCACGGACCTATGCAGCCAACGCCTCCGGTCAGCGCAGCGCTCTGCCTACGCCGCCGACGATGCGCCCCTTCGCCCCGCTGGTAGGCCACGCGCCCCGCGAGCACGATGAAGGTCTTCTCGCAAAAGTGGCGCCCATCCAGCGGCGGGGCCGGCGCCGCCCCCCGGAAGGCCGATCACGCCGACCGAGAGCGCGCACCCGGTCTGGCCAGCCGCCACGTCACGGAGTTTCTCGGAATCCGACATCGACCTTCGCCCCGCGCCGGACGGATAAGGCGAGCGCGGGCAGGGCCGGCCTGCGACGGCAGCCCCGTTCCGCACGAGAATGATCGCTGTGAAGACCCTTGCCTCGTGGGCAAGCGGGTCATCCGATCCAGCGAGTCCAGCGGCGATAGAGATGACGCACTTCCAGCCGGCGACCCGCCGTGCAGTAGCTTCAGTACTGCTACGTGCGCAGAGCATCCAGGTGCGGGCTCAGGCCAGCTACGCCGCGATCGCCTGGCGCTCCGTCCGCCATGCGGCCTCGGCTTCTCCCATCGGGGTGGAGGGCGGGGCCTGGGTGAAGGGCCAGATTTCCTCGGCGATGGCGCGCCAGTTGGCGGTGGCGGTGAGCTCGCCGAGGACGGCGAACAGGCCGAGGTTGATGCGCTG
>DATGVY010000198.1:0-20993 GCA_035299845.1 Streptosporangiaceae bacterium | reverse complement strand
GCGGCCGGCAACGACGGCCAGTTCCGCAAGCTGTGCGAGGTGCTCGGCATTCCCTGGCTGGCGGACGACACGCGGTTCGCGCACAACAAGGACCGCACGGCTCATCGCGATCAGCTGCGGCCGCTGCTGACCGAGCGTCTTGCCAGCCGGACCGCGATGGACTGGTTCCGCGACCTGAGCGCGGCCGGCGTCGCTTGCGGGCCGATCAATACCGTCGATGGCGGAGTTGCCTTCGCGCAGCAGCTTGGCCTCGACCCGGTGGTGACCGCCGGGCAGGGAGAACGGGCCATGCCCGGTATCCGGAACCCGATCGGGCTGTCCGCCGCCCCGGCGCGTTACCGGCTGCCGCCGCCGGAACTCGACGAGCACGGCGAGGAGATCCGCCGATGGCTGGCAGGCCCGGCAGCCCCTGGACTGGACTTATAGCCTGCTTTAACCCGTACGCTCCTGGGAGAATGCAGGAACGGACCGGGAGGGACGGGCGGATGCGCGGTAGCCGGGTGCGGGGGCTGTGGGCGCCGGAGGCAAGGGCGCTGACCGCTGGGCTGATCCTGACGATTACCTTCGTCGCGTCGGAGGCCCTGGCGGTCGTGACGGTCATGCCGGTTGCCGCACGTGATCTTGGCGGGTTCGGCTTGTACGGCTGGGTGTTCAGCGCGTTCATGCTGGGCAGCATCGTCGGCATCGTGGCGGCCGGCCGGGAGGCAGACCGGCGAGGGCCGGCGGTCCCGTTCGTGGCCGGCCTGGTGCTGTTCGGTTCCGGGCTGGCCGTCGCCGGCCTCGCCCCTTCGATGGAAGTGCTGGTCGCCGGGCGCGCGCTGCAGGGCCTGGGGGCCGGCGCGGTGCCGGCGGTGGCATATGTCTCGATCGGCCGCAGCCTGGCCGTCCCGCTTCGTGCCCGCATGATGGCGGTGCTGTCCACCGCGTGGGTTGCCCCTGGGCTGGCCGGCCCGGCGCTCGGCGCCGAGGTGGCGCAGGCGTTCGGCTGGCGGTGGGTATTCCTCGGGTTGCTGCCGGTAGTCGCGATCGCGGGGTCGATAGCCGTGCCTGCCCTGATCCGCCTTGGTCCGCCGGAATCGCGCCGCACGCAGGAGCACCGGCTGACGGACGGTATCCGGACAGCGGCCGGTGCCGCGTTGCTGCTGGCGGGCCTCACACTCGCGGCGGGCTCCGGGGCGTTGCTGGCCGGCGCCGGGCTGATCGCGCTCGGCGGCGCTGCCGGGCTGCCGGCGCTGCGCCGGCTGGTTCCGGCCGGCACCCTGACCGCGCGCCGCGGGCTGCCCGCCACGATCCTCAGCCGGGGGCTGCTGACGTTCGCGTTCTTCGGTGCAGATGCCTATGTGACCCTGTCCATCACGGCGGTGCGCCACCGCAGCCCGCTGGTGGCCGGCATCGCGGTCACGGGCGCCACGCTGGCCTGGACGGCTGGTGCCTGGGTGCAGGCCCGGCTGAGCGAGACGTGGGAAGGGCGCCGCCAGGTGCGTGCCGGGCTGGTGATCGTGCTGGCTGGCATTGCCGGGATGATCCTGATGCTGCAGCCGGGCGTGCCGGTGGCAGCCGGCCTGGCGGCCTGGACCGTCGCGGGCCTTGGCATGGGGCTGGCGTATTCGCCGACCAGCCTGCTCATGCTGCGGGAGGCGCCGCCCGGCCGGGAGGGATGGGCATCGGCGTCCCTGAACCTGGCTGACGTGCTTGGCACGGCGATCGGCATCGGCGCTGGCGGCGCGGCCGTGGCCGCGGACGCCAGCCTGTACGCGGGCGTCACGGTTGCCTTCGCCATCGCGGCCGTGATGGCCGTCGCGGCGCTTGCGGTCACCCCGCGGCTGCCGGCTGGTCCGGTCGGCCTGCCCCGGCCGGCCGCCGCGGAGCCCGTGCCCGCGTGAGTGAGATCAATGGGTCATCGACGCCGCGGGAACCGGGCGGGATGCCCAGTCCACGCTCGGCTACGCCCGGGCCGCGCACGCGGCCAGCGGGCACCTGACCGATACCGCTGGGGCGATCGCGACGGCCGTGGCCACCGCCGAGCTGGCCGCCGCCACGGTCATCGCCGGGCCAGCGCCTGCCCCATGGAAGACCAGGAACACGCGCCTGGAAGGCCCGGCCGGCCTGCAGCTGACCCTGTTCTCGGGCCTGGCTCATCCCAGCACGAACGGATAGCCCGAGGTCAGGCCGGGCGTGCGATCGGTCATCACTTCCGCGCGACGCCGACGAACCCGGAGTAGGTCGCGTTCCGCTCGATGCTGCCGCGCACGTCAGGACGCCGTTCGGGCGGCTCAGCCGGTCGTGTCGTCCTGCACGTGAACGGCTGCCTCTTCCGCTGTCGCGGCGCCGCCATCGATTCCGACATCGCGCGCGACAAGGTCGGGCTCCAAATCCGGGTGCGCCCCCTCGTCCGCCGCGACAAGCCGGCCGGACCTGGGCTCCTGACCATCATCGGAGAGCGGCTCGTCCGGGGGGAAATCCGCCTCGGCATACGGGTCCGGTTCCGGTTCCCCCTCGGCGAGCAGCTGGTCGAGTGACTCGCCCGCCCGTTCCTCCGACAGCGTCGTGCCGAAGCGCACGCCGGCCGACCATCGGTCCGGCGGCACGATCCCGGCGTCCAGCGGATCGTCACCCGGGTCACCATCGAGAGTGTCCGATGCGTCCAGCGTGCCGTCATCTTCAAGATCGTTTTCATCGGGACCGGATGACGGGTCGTAAGTCTCGTCTGGCATGACGCGTGCTCACCCTCCTCCGCTGCATCGGCAGGTCTTCCGCGATCGGCGCCGCATGCGGCCAGGGTAGCGAGGACGGCAGCGCACGCTCCGGCCGGGACCGGGCAGCCGCTAGCCGGAGCCGCCTACCAGGCGGCCAGATCGAAGCCGCCGCCCTTGCTGCTGTCCGCAAAGAGGCGGTGGACGTCCGCAAGCCCGCCGTCCCGGATCGTCGCGACCCACAGCACAACGGGCCGGTGCCCGGCGAGGTAGAGAATCCGGTCCCCTGCCGGGGCGAATGCCACTGCCAATGCACCCCGGGGAAGATTGGCCAGGTGACGGACGCTTGCGCCGCTGCCCGAAATCGTCACCTCATCGACGCTAGGGGGACCGCCTGCCCGGGTCGCCACCATCAGCAGCGACCGGTTCCTGGTCAGGTCGCCACTCATCAGGCTTGGGTTCAGGCCCGGAATGACGATGCGCCTGGCGCGGATGCGCCCGGCCGACAGATCGACAACGACGAGGCACAGCCTGGTCGCAGCCGAGGCGCAGAACCGGCCGGGACCAGTCGCTGCTGACCGGCCCCTGGCCGCCTGCGCAACGATGTTTCCCGACGGGATCGCCACCACTTGCGATCCGCTCCCGAGCCAGGCGACCTGCCCTCCGAGCAGGCTAGAACCGGATCCGATCAGCTTCGTGAGGTCAACGGTCCTGGTCCGCCCGGAGGACAGGTTCCGCACGGCTAGCTCACTATCCAAACGACCCGTTGCGTAGGCGAGGAGCTGACCGTCCGGGCTGACGGCTGGCTGCTCGCCGACGGCCACGAAGCTCCTGCGCCCGGTTGCCACCGAGATGCGCTCGATCCGGATCTGCCGGTGGCTGACGCGCACCAGGTACACAGACCTGGAGTCAGGCGACAGCGCGAAGCCGTTGCCCGTGCCGGTGCCGAGGGCCGCGACCGACCGGACGACTCGCCCGGTGACGGGCGAGAACATCTTGATCCACGCCGAGTCTGCACTGGATAGCACCTCTCCTGCGAAGGCGGGCGGGTCAATCACCCGATGAGACGGCATGTCGACGACCGGGGCATGCCCGCTTTGCAGCTCGTGAACCGATAGCGTCAGGCCGCCGACAACGACGGCGACCGCGGCGACCGCGGCCACCGGGGCTAGCCAGCGCCTGGACCCGGACTTCCCCGGGACGCGGCGAGCCTGCAGCGGACGCAGATGCATCGGCTGTGCCCGTTCCGCTGCTGCTCTCAGCTCGCGCCGCAGCCGTTCTTCGAGGTCGGTCATCGATAAGGCTCCTCCGCGAGGGCGCGGGCCAGCGTGGCCAGCCCGCGGGAGGTGGTAGCGCGGACCGATCCCTGGCTGATCCGCAGGGTGGCCGCGATCTCGGCCGGGTCGAGGTCGGCGTAGTAGCGCAGCACAAGCACCTCGCGCTGCCGTGGCGGCAGGCCGCGTAGGGCAACGGCCAGCGCATCGCAGTCCGCCGCGGCCACTGCCGCGTCGGCGGCGGCATCGGGAGGTTCCGTCAGGCGGGAAAAAATCTTCCGCCTGACCGCGGCACGGCGATGCGCGCTCCTGCATCCGTTCAGAACGCTTGACCGCACATACGCAAATCCGTTTCCAGGATCACGCAGGCCATGCCAGTGACCGTGCAGGCGCTCGAACGCGTCCTGGACGACATCCTCGGCGGTGGCCAGGTCGCCGACCAGCAGCAGCGCGAGCCGAACGAGCTCCAGGTGATGATCCCGGAACAGCGTCGCGACGGCCCCGGTGACATCGTCTCGCGCTGTCGGCACCGGCCCGCCGGGCCCGCCAGCCATGTCTGCCGTCTCGGCCTCCACATAAGAAGAGACGCGCGAACCCTCCCCGGCGCTCCATCGGGTCGCCAGGTAATGTCGGGCCCCATGCCACAGCATGCCCTTGCCCTGCGGCGCCTTGCGGCCGGGCTGATCATCCATCGACGGCGGGAACGAGGAATTGCCGCTGTTCCGGGAAGCAAGCCGCTCCAGGCCGGCCATCCGGGCACGTCAATCGTCGCGCCTTGCCGGCAGGCCGCCTAGCCGGGCCAGGATCTGAAGTCCGCCGAACCGCGCCTCCTGGGGGAGTATGGCACTGTGGAGTCGCTGACCGCGCTGCGGGAACGGCGGGGTTTCGAGTGCCGGCTGGCGCCCGACCGGGCGCTGCGGACCATCGATGATGCCGAGGGGTTCCTGCACGACCGCGGGCTGCTGACGCGCACGACGGACTGCGCGCTGCCGAGCCTTTACGAGGCGTGTCACGAGGATCCGTACCAGCCGGGCAGCCCCGGCTTCGGGACATGGCCAGCGACGAAGTGGCCGTGGTTCGGCGAGCTGGCCGGGCGGGGTTACCTCGCCACTGGGGTGCACCGCGGCAAGAACCTGCTCGTGTCCGGCGAGGTCGCGCGCTTGCTCGACCCGGTCTGCCGCGCGGAAATCAGCCGCATGCGCCAGGCTGACCCAGGCTGGCGGCGGCTGCTTGATCATCTGGCTGCCGCGGGGCCGTCCACCACCGACGACCTGCGCATCGAGCTCAGGCTGAAGCGGCAGGAGCTGAACGCGCTGCGGGCCCCGCTGCAGCGATGCGGCGCGATCGTGTCGCGCTCGCCGCAGGTGACCAACGGCCAGGAGTCCTCCTCTTCGAGCGAGCTGGCGCGCTGGGATCAGGCCTATCGCGGCACCGTCGACGCGGACCGAGATGCGGGCAGCGCTCTCGAGGACCTCATTGTGGCTGGCGTGCGCGCCGCCGTCGTCGCATCCGAACGGGAGCTGCGGCGCTGGTTTTCCTGGCAGTGGTACTGGACCGGCACTCTCGTGGACGGGCTCGTCCGCGATGGGAGGCTGCGGCGGGCGGACGGCCACCTTACAGGGGACACCATCTAGCCGGCTGCCGACGGCGGCCTCTACTCCACCACGGCGGACATGCAGCGCTGCCCGAGGGCCGGGCCCGCCGCGATGGAGGCCCGGTGCCGGCGGCCTTGCCATGCCCGCGCCGTGGGTACCTGGCCCCGCGGACCGGGGGCTAAGCCGTAGTTCCCCCCGGATGAGCTGACACCCCTGTTCACCAGGGAAAACGTGGACGCACATGACTACCGTAGTCATGTAAGTCGGGCAACCGAAGCTCTATGACCAGGGCAGACATGATGGGCCTTATGAGCCTGGGGGAACTTCGGGCTAAGTCCGGCCCGGCGCAGAGATAGGGAGTCTGCCCGATGCGGCCGGCCGGGCCTTACGGCGAGCCTCGATGGTGGCGGGCGGCGGCAGCCGCCCGCGTCGAGGAGGACAGATGCACCCGTACATCCTGCAGAGCCTGGCTTCGGAGCGGGCCAGGGACATGCGCAGGCACGCGGCCGCGCTGCGGTGTGGCAGGCTGGCCCGCCGCGGTCGGCCCGGGGCGCCAGCCGTGGCAGCGGAGCCAGCGGTGGCAGCGGTGGCAGCGGAGCCAGCGGCGGCAGCGGAGCCAGCGGCGGCAGCAGAGTCAGCGGTGGCAGCGGAGCCAGCGGTGGCAGCGGTGGCAGCGGAGCCAGCCGTCGGCGGGCGGCTCGTCCGGCCGCTGGTGGCCGCCGGTGACCGGGACGGCCGCAGATAGTGATGACGACCAGCACATCAGCTGAGGTCCGCCGCGGCGGACCTGGAGCGGGAGGAGGGGCCAGCGTGCCGAGGCGTCCGCAACTCGGTGTCGCTCTGGAACTGCCCTGCCGGAGCGACCCGGAGTTGTTCTTTGCCGAGAAGCCGGAGGACATACGCCGCGCGAGGGCGCTGTGCCGCGGCTGCCCGGTACGGCCTGGCTGCCTCACCGGGGCGCTGCAGCGGGCCGAGCCGTGCGGTGTCTGGGGTGGTGAGCTGTTCCTGCGCGGCGTGGTCATCGGTGCGAAGCGGGCGCGCGGGAGGCCGCGCAAGGGCGAGGCGGCGGCCTGAGGGCCACCTGCTGCCATGGCACGTGGCGGATTCATGAGCGACCTGCGCGCCCGCTTCGACACCGCGCTGAACTGAGCGGACCGCCAGCCTGGGCCGGGCACGCGGCTGCCGTCATTCCCCGGCCGGGCCTCCGGCGAATTCGCTGACGATGTCGAGGTGGCCGACGTGCCGGGCGTATTCCTGGAGCAGGTGGAACAAGATCCGCTCAAGGGCCGGCGGGTCGGCTCCGTCCCACCGCTCGCCAGGCTGGCCGGTGTCAGCAAGATCGTGGGACTCGACGATGGCCCTGGTGCGCGCGGCCTGCGCGTGCAGCGCCGCTACCAGCTCTTCGAATGTCTCGCCAGGGGCGACGTACCAGCGGCCATCGGTGCTGTCGGCCCACGGATCGCCGACATCGCGGCCTTCGAAGCCCCACTCAAGCCATCGCAGCTCGACATGGGCGAGATGGTTGAGCAACTCGATCGGCGTCCAGCCCGACGGCAGCCGGCTGCCGCGCAATTCGCTGCCGGGCAGGGCCGTCAGCTTGCTGACCAGCCGGGAGCGAAAGTAATCGAGATACCCGAGGAAGACCTCGGCGCGGGAGCGCACCGGCGTCGTGGGCTCAGGAAACGGCAGGCTCATCAGGCAAGCCTGCCGCACTGCCCCGGGCGGCGGGCGGGCGGGCCGCGCCGCAACGAGCGCAGGGCGCGGTCCAGATCGGGCGGCCCTGGCGAGCCGGTGCCGGGCGGCTGCTCGGCTGAGCCCGCCGGGGGAGCGTCCCGTTACTGTGGTCCCGGCGGTGGCGGTGCGAGATGTCCGGCGCCCCGGGATAGGCCCGCGCTGATGAGGAGAGACCGGATGGCTGACAGGTCAGTGGCGATCGTCGGAGGCCGGGTGGTCCCAATCGCCGGGGAGCCGGTGGACGGCGGGACGATCCTGGTCGCGGACGGCAAGATCACCGCCGTCGGCAGTCAGGTGGCCGTGCCCGATGGCGTTCGCGTGATCGACGCGGCCGGTTCCTGGGTGCTGCCCGGATTCATCGAGGCACACGGGCACGTCGGTGTTCACGAGGAGGGCGAGGGGTGGGCCGGCCAGGACACCAACGAGATGACCGAGCCGGTGACGGCGCACGTGCGTGCCCTCGACGCGATCAATCCCGCTGACCTGGGCTTCCGGGACGCGATCAGCGGGGGCGTGCTGGCTGTCAACGTCAACCCGGGTTCCGGGAATCCCGTCGGCGGCCAGACGGTGGCCCTCAGGTGCTGGGGCCGGACCGTGGACGAGATGGTGCTGCGCGAGCCTTCCGGCCTGAAGTCGGCTCTCGGCGAGAACCCGAAGCGCGTGTACGGGGAGCGGCAAAAGACGCCGAGCACGCGCCTCGGCACGGCCGCGGTGATCCGCGGCGCGTTTGTCGATGCGGCCAACTACCTGCAGCGGCTTGACAGCGAGGAGCGCAAGCCGGCCGGCGAGCGCAAGCCGGTTGATCGCGATCTGAAGCTTGAGGCGCTGGCCAAGGTGCTGCGGCGGGAGATTCCCTGGCGCCAGCACTGCCATCGCGCCGACGACATCGCCACCGCGATCCGGATCGCCGACGAGTTCGGCTACGACCTGGTGATCGATCACGGCACCGAGGCGTACCTGCTGGCCGACATCATCGCCGCCAGGGGCATCCCGGTGATCATCGGGCCGCTGCTGACGAGCAGGTCGAAGGTCGAGCTGCGGAACCGGTCGCTGGCCAACCCCGGTCTGCTGGCGCGGGCCGGCGTCACGATCGCCATCACGACCGACCATCCGGTCGTGCCGATCAACTTCCTCGCCCACCAGGCCGCGCTGTCGGTCAAGGAAGGCCTCGACCGCGAGACCGCGCTGCGCGCGCTGACCATCCATCCCGCCCGCATCACCGGCATCGATGACCGGCTGGGCTCCATCGAGGTCGGCAAGGACGCCGACCTGGTGATCTGGTCAGGCGATCCGCTCGATGTGCTCAGCCGGGTCGAGCGTGCCCTCGTCGGAGGCGAGGAGGTCTACGCGTACGAAGACGGCGAGGCCCGGTTCGCCGACCGGTGAGGCAACGGGCTGCGGCCCGCCGCGGGCCGCGTCAGGCGTGAATGACGTCGGTGTGGTGGCAGAAGTGCACCCGGCCGGGGCTCATGGACCGGACCCGCTGCAGCGAGTCCTGCCAGGCCGCCGGGTCGCTCGCCTGGCCCGGCGGCAGGTCGCCGCCGGCCGGGTCGGCGTACAGGCGCGGGGTGTAGGCCGCGTCGCCGATCAGCACGTCCGGCGCGGCGCCGGGGGACCGGACGATGACGCACTGGTGGCCGGCCGTATGCCCGGGAGTGGCGATCACGGCCAGGCCGGGCAGTATCTCAGCGTCGCCGTCGAGCAGCTCGAACCGTGCGTCCATGAATCCGAACCAGTCATACAGGTCGGGTGACTCGCGCTTTGCCCGGTCAAGCTCCGCGCGCTGGACGTAGCAGGCGGCGTGCTTGAAGACGGCATTCTGCCCGCAGTGGTCGAAGTGCAGGTGGGTGTTGATCACCAGTCCGATGTCGCCAGGGGTCATGTCCAGTTCGGCGAGCGCGTCCGCGGCCGAGCGGTTGACCACGCGCCAGTCGTCCAGCCACTGCTGAGGCCCGCCGACGCCGGTGTCGACCAGCACCGCGCCAGCGGGATGAGTGACGACGAAGCCGTGCACCGGCCACTCCAGGCCATCCGGACCGCGTAGCCGCGCCAGGTGCAACCGCTTGATCTCCAGTGACATCGGCGACCGCCCTCGCTTCGTGGCCAGCATGACGACTACGTCATCGTGTCAGCAGGGATAGGCGACGGTCCAGGCGCAGCGCACAGCACGCCGACGAACACTGCGCAATCCGGTGGCAGCCGTCGAGAAGGCTGCGTACGCGGTGTTCGTTCGTCATCTTGCCCGCCAGCACCCCGCTTGCCCGGGCTGGCGGGACCATTCCAGGCACAGCGCCGCTGGGTTACCGGCTGCGCAGGGAGATCGCGTCTGACTCGGCGATGATGTCGGCCTCGACGGCCCGCAGTCCGACGCCCAGGCGCTCGCGGGCCTGCCGTAGCAGCTTGAACGAGTTGGTGGAGGTGCTCAGCGCGGCGGCGCGCTCCGGCTCAGCTCCGTGCTCCTCGATGAGGTGCGTCTGAAGGGCTGCGGCGACTTCGTCGGCCGCCTTCAGCGCGTGGTAGATGGCCCGGTCCCGTGCGGTGTCGTCAACCATGCCGCCAGTATCCCGCCCGGCTGCCCGGATCGCCCAGGTGAGGGCGGCTGTTCGCCGCGCAGGAGGCCGGTCAGGCGGTAGTTGCCGCCGGGTCAGGCTATCGGCCGGTCATTTGCCCGGGCGGGCCTGGCCTGGTCCTTGACGTGCGTCGGCACTGCGGGGGCGCGGCCCGGTCAGCGGCGTGCCGGGGATGTTCTGAGGATGTTGACCGCACGGGCGATCACCAGCGCGCCGACGGCTAGCGACACCGCCGACTGAACGAGCATGGTGAGCTTCGCCCACCGGGCCAGCGGCATCACATCGGTCGGGCTGAACGCGGTCGCGTTGGTGAACGACAAGTACAGATAGTCCACGAACTGCGGCTCCCAGTCTGACGGCGCCAGCTCGGGCGCCGTCATCTGCGGGAACAATAGGTCCGGGAGCTGCGACGTGCCCTGCGCGCGGTTCACCGGGCCGCCGCGGTCGAACTCCCAGTACCACAGCGCGAATGCGATGACGTTGGTTGCCCACACCGATGCTCCCGTGGCCAGCAGCGGCGCGGCGTTGCTTCCGGCCTTGCCCTCCAGGATCGCCCGGATGAGAAGCACACCAGAGATCACATTGGCCACCGTAATCAGCAAGATCAGCACGATGCTGGCTGCCCGGACGACCGGCCCGCGCCGTTCGATCCGCACCGGATTGGCAATGCTCAGGCCGATCAGCAGCGCGCCCTCCAGGGCCGGCATGAGGGAAGGGGGCAACGGCCGGGTCAGGTGCGGCGGAAGCAGAACCTGCAAGACGATGGCCGCGATCACGCTCAGGGTTACCGGCCATCGCCGCTCGCCCGGCGTCTCGCGCATCCAGGCCGGCCGGTGCACGCCCAGGGCGCGGCTCGCCGCCAGCAGCTCAGCTCTGCGCATCCACCCCTGCCATGGATCCGTGACACCACGGATGCGCGGCCCGAGGGCGCCCGGCTCACCCGGCTGTGCGGCCGGGTCCGGCGGCCCGGGCGGGTCCGCCTGTCCGGCCGGGTCCGGCAGTCCTGACTCTGTCATCTGTCCAATCTTGTCACTTCGGCGCGACGCGCTCCGCTAAAGCGCAGGCAGCGCGGTTTGCCTGTGGCGGGACGGCTACCTGGCGGCCAGAAGGGGTTGGCGCAGCATGTCCATGACAATGCCATCCGGGACCAGGCCATCATTGCCGACGTAGGATTTCACCTGCTGCCCGAGCGACGCCTGGTCCCTGACGTGCTGACGGAGCAGGTCGCCGCTGGAGATGTGTGCGATGCCGAATCGCGCGGCGAGCCGCTCGGCCTGCGTTCTCTGGCCGGCGCCGGGAGCGCCGGTCAGCAGAAGTCGCATCGATCAACCGCTCTATCCGGCTGGCACCACGCTTAACCGGCCAATCGTGACGCACCCCAAATCGGGCGGAATCGGGCGTCGATTGGCCGGTTAAGCGCCGTTATCCGGTCCGGAGGGCCTGCCAATCTTCGATTGGCCGGATAACGGAACAATGACCGGACGGTGACTGGTTGGATGGCGGCGTGCGGATCGCGACCTGGAACGTGAACTCGGTGCTGGCCCGGCTGCCCCGGCTGGTGGACTGGCTGGAGCAGGCGGGCCCCGATGTGGTGTGCCTGCAGGAGACGAAGGTCGGGCCTGACGCCTTCCCCGTCGACGCCGTCACGCCACTGGGCTATGTGGTGGCCCACCACGGCGAGGGGCGGTGGAACGGCGTGGCCGTGCTGTCGCGGCTGGGGCTGGATGACGTCGTCCGCGGCCTGCCTGCCGACCCTGGCTTTCCCGGCGAGGACACGCCCGAGGCGCGCACCCTCGCTGCCACCTGCGGACCGGTGCGGGTGCGGTCGGTTTACGTTCCCAACGGGCGCACCCCGGCCGATGCGCACTATGCCTACAAGCTGCGCTGGCTGGCCGCCCTGCAGGCCGCGGTCGCCGCCGACATCGCGGGTAATCTGCCGTTCGCCGTGATGGGCGACTTCAACATTGCCCCGGCAGATGCCGATGTCTGGGACCCGGCCGCGTTCGTCGGCTCCACCCACGTCACGCCCGCCGAGCGAGCGGCACTGGCCGGCCTGCGCGAGTCGGGGCTGACCGATGTCGTCCCCCGCATCGCCAAGGGGCCGCACCCGTACACGTACTGGGACTACCGGGCGGGAGCGTTTCACAAGGGCATGGGCATGCGCATCGACCTCGTCTATGCCAACGCCGCCCTGGCGGGTTCGGTGTCGGATGCCTGGGTCGACCGCGAGGCGCGCAAGGGCAAAGGGCCGAGCGACCATGCCCCGGTGATCGTCGACCTCGACCTGTAACCTCCGCCCGGGCGGGCCACTGCGTCCGGCTGGGTGCTGCGGTTAAGGGCGTGCCTGGTGGGTACCGCCATCGGCGACGGCGCGAAAGGGCGTAAGCTACCCCGGAATCCGCGAGCGTCATTGAGGGGTGCGATCCGGGCCAATCGGATGTGGATGCAGAGGCCGTGAGGGAGGTCTGCAACGGCCGTGTGGCAGGGAAGGCGCCGCCTGCGGCGGCTTGAGAGCGCGGTCGCTGAGGCCAGGCAAGCCCAGGCTGACCTGCAGCGGCGCGTGGACCTGTTCGAGAAGATCGCCGAAGCCGCCGGCGTAGCGCTCGGCGGCCCTGATGATGCGGTCCCCGTGCCGCCGTCCCTGCTGGCCGCGGCGTCGGTGCCGCGCCAGGACGGCGTTCCTGTGCGCCTCACCGTCGACGGCCGGGAGATGATCGCCGTGATCGGCGGCGAGGGCGGAGAGCCGGGCGAATGGTGGGCAGCGATCCGCCGCCTGGCAGCACGGCCGCGGATCGTCCGGTGATCCGCATCGAGCGGGTCACCATGCCCAAGGGGCTCAGGGCCATCGCCGACCGGGATCCGCGGGGTGACCTGATCATCTACGTATCAGCGGCGGTTGACGCGGATCGCGCGCAGGCCGCGGTGCGGGAAGTGATCCGCGCATCGCGCCGCGCCGGGTGGCGGACCGAGCTACCCCCGGCCGGAGTGGCGCTGCTGGTGGCGCTGCAGCAACTGCTGCGGGGAGGCGCAAGGGCGCTGCGCGCCCAGCGGGCGGCATGGGCGACAGCCGCGACGGCGCTGGTGGCGGGCGGCTCAGCGGCTGCGGTCTTCCTCGTGCCGGCGCCGCACCAGCACATCTCGTCCGCGCCCGCCCAGCCGCCCGTGCGCCGCGCCGCCCTGCCGTACCAGCCGCGCAGCGTGCCTGCCCGCCATCGGGGTCAGGCGCAGCCGGTGGCCGCGCGGCCGTCCCCCTCGGCCGTGTCGCCGGCCTGGCCGGAGCCCGCCCGCACGGCCACCCCGCCGGCGCGCCCGTCGCGGTCGCCGTCCCCGGCGCCGTCGTCTCCCCCGCCGCCGTCGCCGTCCCCCACGCCCACCCCGTCCCCATCGGCAGGCAATCCGGGCGGATGCGTGCCCGTCCTGGTCATCCGCGTGTGCTTGCCCCGTATCCTGCCGTGACTGACCGGATAACCGGCCTCGTTCCGCGGCACGGCCGCGGCCTGCGCGGTTGCGCCGCCCCCGCCGCTAGGGCGGCCGGGGCGGCCGGGGCGGCTAACCGGTCATGCCCGGCTCGCGGCGCTCGTCCTCCTGCTCACGCCAGTTGCGGGCAAGTGCTATCAGCCCGCGCACCACGTCGGGGGGCAGTCCTGGCGTCTCGGAGATGTGCTGCAGGGTCGGGTCGTCGAACTGGGGCTGGCTGGCGACTGCGGCCCGCCTGACCGGCTCGGCGCCGGCCAGAATCCGGCGGCATGACCCGGGGGCCCAGCTCAGCTGGTTCTCGACTGCACCGAGAGTGCTGGCCGACACGCGCTCGCCATTTTCAAGCTTTCCGAGCGTGCGGTCGGTGATGCCGGTCACCGCAGCAAGCGCGCGGCGGTCCCGCATCCCGAGCGCGATGCGCCGTGCGACCACGTAGTCGCCGAGCCGCGCCCAGTCCTGACCTGCCATGTCCACATCCCCTGCCGGAAGATACGAGAAGAATCACACTGCCGCCTGGTGCAGCGGTCACCTACTGGGACCGGTCATCATATTTCTTCGACTTATTTCATATAACTCTCATTACGTACAATAACTCTCTGCTATTACCTTGACATTAAAAACTATATCTTCCTACACTGCTGACATGCTAGCAGTCGAGTCAGCCGAGGCAGCACAGATCCGCGGCGGACGACTGAACGTCGGCATGAAGAAGCCGGAACGCGCAGGGCCGTGTGGCGTGGGCAGCCCGTGCGCCGGCTACTCCGGGGGACACAGGTATGCGGCTGGACGGTACTCGTGACCCGCTCGGGCGAGGGCCTGGTCCTTGCCGCCTGCGCGGTTCCGGCTATAGCGGGCACCTCCCGCGCGACGATCGTGACCGTCGGCACGTCGATCGTGACGGCCAGCGTGGCGATGCGCATGCGGCCATCCCGCTGACTCCTGGCCGAGGGGGCGGGCCAGGGGCAGCGGGCAGGCCGGCCTCCCTGGCGGCAGCCCGGTGCGCAGCGTGAAGGGGAAACCGCCCGAGCCGGACCCCGCAGCGGGGCGCCCGGCCCGCCCGTCCGGCAGCCGGCCAGCAGACGCCGCGCCGGATGCGGTCCGCGCCGAAGCCGCATCGGATGCCAGCCAGATGATCACCGCGGTCTACGGCACGCAGTACTGCTTGCTCGTCCGGCTGGCGGCCCTGCTGGTGGGCGACGTCGGCGCAGCAGAGCAAGTCGTGCAGGATTCCTTTGTCGCGATGCGCGATGCCAGGCGCCGGCTGCCGGACCATGACGGCGCGCTGTGCTACCTGCGCAAGTCCGTGGTGAGCCGGTCACGGTCGGTCGGGCACCAGCCGGTGGCCCGACCGACCGTGACCGGGCGCCCGCCGCACGGGCCGGCCGCGAGGCAGGAGCCGGTCACGGAGCCGGAGCAGCCGGCCCTGATCTCGGCCCTGCGGTCGCTCCCGCCCAGGCAGCGAGAGGCGATCGTGCTCAGGTTCTACCTGGATCTCTCGGAGCCGGAGATCGCTTCCGCCATGGGGGTCCGCCGGGGCGCGGTGACAAAGCACACGGCCCGCGCCATGGCGGCCGTCTCAGGCGTGCTGCAGCCGGGGAACTGAGCCCTCATCCAGCTGGCCGGCGAAGACCAGCACCGATCCGAGTGCAGCCGCGGGGTGCCGGTTCCGCCAGCGGCCTCGGTGTCCTTGCCGGACCACGTGCGTTCCGCGGCCAGCCGGTGGTGTCACATCGGCTGGTTTCGGCTGGTGTCGTCGGGTTACTGGCTGCTGATGTTGGGTGCGCCGTCGCGGAGGACGTATTTCTGGATCTTGCCGGTCGCCGTCTTCGGCAGTTCGGCGACGAAGGTCACCCCGTGCGGGGCCTTGAAGTGGGCCAGCTGCTCGCGGGTGAACGCGATCAGCTCTTCCCCGGTCGCGGTGGCGCCGTCGCGCAGCACGACGAACGCGTGCGGCGCCTGTCCCCACTTCTCGTGCGGCAGCCCGACGATCGCGGCCTCCTGGACCGCCGGATGGCGCAGCAGCGTTCCCTCCACCTCGACCGAGGAGATGTTCTCCCCGCCGCTGATGATCACGTCCTTGATCCGGTCGCGTATCTCCACGTACCCGTCGGGGTGCAGGACGGCCGCGTCGCCGGTGTGGAACCAGCCATCGCCCATCACCTGCTGCGTCGCTTCGGGGTCACGGTAGTAACCGTCCATCACGGCGTTCCCGCGCACGACGATCTCGCCCAGGGTGCGGCCGTCGGCGGGGACCTCCCGGCCCGTGGCGGCGTCCGCCACCTGCAGCTCACCGGAGGTGAGCAGCTCGACCCCTTGCCGGGCCTTGACCACCGCGCGATCGGCCGGTGACAGCTTCTCGTGTTCGGGCAGCGGAGCGCAGACGGTGATGAACGGCGCGGTCTCGGTGAGCCCGTACACCTGCGTGACCTCCCAGCCGAGCTCTCCTTCGAGCCGCTCGATCGTGGCGGCCGCGGGGGGCGCCCCGGCCGTCACAACGTGCACGCCGGCCTGGACCTTGCCGCGTACGCCGGCCGGCGGGTTCGCGAGCGAGATCAGCACGGTGGGTGCCGCGCATAGCCAGGTCACGTTCTCCTCGCGGATGAGCCGGAACACTTCTGCCGGGTCGACTTTCGGCAGGCAGATGTGGGTGCCGGCGGCGGCGGTCACCGTCCAGGTGTAGGTCCAGCCGTTCGCGTGGAACATCGGCAGGGTCCACAGGTAGCGTTCGCCCACGCCGACCGGCAGGTGCAGCAGGGTGCCGATGGAGTTGATCGCGGCGTTCCGGTGGGTGATCATCACGCCCTTCGGCCGGGCCGTGGTCCCGCTGGTGTAGTTGATCGTGAGCAGGTCCCGCTCGCCGGTCTGCGGCCGGGCGAACCCGGGGCCGGCCGCGGCGATCGCCGCCTCGTAATCCAGCCAGCCGTCCCGGGCGGCGTCGAACGCCACGTAGTGCCGCACGCTGGGCATCTGGTCGCGGACGCGGTCCACGGCGGCCATGTAGTCGCCGGCGGCGCACACCACGCTGGCGCCCGAATGGTTCACGATATAAGCGAAGTCCGCCGGGGTCAGCCGGTAGTTGACCGGCACGAGAACGGCCCCGAGCTGCGGCACCGCGTAAAAAGACTCCAGCTGCGCGTGCGTATTCGGCGCGATCGTCGCGACCCGCGCGCCCGGCCGGACGCCCAGCCCGTGCAGCGCCGATGACCAGCGGTCGCAGCGATCGAAGAACTGCTCATACGACAACCGCAGCCCGCCGTCAACGACCGCTTCCCGCTGGCCATGCAGACGCCGCGTCCGGCGGGCGAAGTCAAGCGGTGTCAAAGGTGATTCCATGGGTGCCTCCACAGGGTTCGCGGGCTGGCCCGGCGCAGGCGGGCGTGCCGCTCCGGCAGACCGCAGGCTAGGACCGAGCGCATCGACGGACATCCGTTTCTCGTCATCCGGTTCTCATCATCGGTGGCTTCAGCGAAATCCATGCCGGTGAGATGCTGATCGTGGCTGAGCTCCGGGCGCCGGGACGCTGTGCTCCTGCGACATTTAAGAGCGTGACCAGCGGAGATGCCGAGGGTGCAGCGCCACGGCAGACTAGGAGACAGCCCAGCGGGTTTCCTGGCGGAAATTTGCTGGCGGCGGGCACAGCAAGGCAGCCGATCCGCCGCGGCAAGGCGGACCCAGCACCGGAGGCCAGCCGATGACCGGAGGGACCAGCCTGGCGGCCGGCGAGCCGCTCAGCGCACTGCTGGCTCGAGGGGAGCCATCGAGGCCGGCTTTTGTCGTGCCCGAGAGCGGTCACGTGCTCACGTACGCGCAGCTAGCGGCCAGGGTCGAGACACTCGCGCAGCGGCTGGCCGGCGTCGGGGTCCGGCGCGGCGATCGCGTTGCCCTCACGCTGCCCAATGGCCCCGACTTCGTCCTGCTGTTGCTGGCGATCACCGCACTCGGTGCGGCAGCGGCCCCGCTCAACCCCGCGTACACGGAGACGGAGTTCGCCTTCTTCCTGGCGGACATTGCCCCCAGACTGTTCCTTATCCCCGCCAGCCGCCCGGCCGCGGCGGTCGCGGCCGCCGCGGCGACGACGGTGCTCATGGTCGAGGGCGCCGACGACGGGCCGCCGGGACTGCTCGCCGCCGGGAGCCCGGCTGCGCCGCAGCGATCATTCGAGCAGGGCGGGCCGGACGACGTGGCCGTGGTCCTGCACACCAGCGGGACGACCAGCCGCCCGAAGCAGGTTCCCTTGCGCCAGCGAAACCTGATGGCCTCGGCCCGCACGATCGCCGCGCACTACCGGCTCAGCTCCGCGGATGTCTCGTTCTGCGTCATGCCGCTTTTCCACATTCACGGGCTCGTCGCCTCGGCCTTCGCGGCGCTGAGCACCGGCGGAGCGGTCATCGCCCCCCGCCGGTTCACCCCGCACCGGTTCTGGCCGCAGGCCCGCGAGCACGGGGCCACCTGGCTGTCGGCAGGCCCGACGCTGCATCAGATGATCCTCGACAAGGCCGATGCCGGCGGCCCGCCGCCCGCGCTGCGATTCGTGCGCTCGTGCAGTTCGGCGCTGTCACCCGCGCTCGCTGAGCGAGCGGAGCGCAGCTACCGGGTGCCGATGCTGGAGGCCTACGGCATGACCGAGGCGAGCCATCAGATGGCCTCCAACCCGCTGCCCCCGGCCGCGCGGGTGCCGGGCTCGGTCGGGGTGCCGACGGGTACTGAGATCGGCGTGGTCGACAAGGCGGGTACCTTCCTGGCGGACGGAAGCCCCGGCGAGGTCGTCATCCGCGGCCCCGGCGTGATGTCCGGCTACGTGAACAACCCCGCCGCCACGGCCGAGGCGTTCTTCGGCGACTGGTTCCGCACCGGCGACCGCGGGATGCTGCAGGACGGCTACCTCTCCCTGGCGGGGCGGCTCAAGGAGATGATCATCCGTGGTGGCGAGAACATCGCGCCGGCGGAGATCGAGCAGGTGCTCATGTCCCATCCCGCCGTGCGCGACGCGGTCTGCTTCGGAGTCGAGGACGACAAGTACGGCGAGCTGGTGGCCGCCGCGGTCACCCTCGCGCAGGACACCGAGGCCAGGGACCTGATCGAGCACTGCAGGGAGCAGCTGGCGGCATTCAAGGTGCCGGCCGCGATCCACGTCTTGCCCGAGATACCGCGGACGCCAACCGGCAAGGTGCAGCGCCGGCGGGTTGCCGCATTCGTCGCCGGGCGGGCGGCAGGCCAGTGAGATTCGCTGTGCTCGGCGCCGGGGCGATAGGCGCCTACGTGGGAGCCGCGCTCGCGCGCGGCGGCGCGGATGTCACCCTGATCGCCAGGGGCGAGCACCTCGCGGCGATGGCCGAGCATGGTGTCCGGGTGCTGTCGCCCCGCGGCGACTTCACCGCCCGTCCGCGCGCGACTGGCGACCTTGCGGCTGTCGCCGCAGCCGACGTTGTATTCGTCGCGCTCAAGGCCTACAGCCTGCCCGAGATCGCGCCGCGCCTCGGGACGCTGCTCGCGCCGGGCGCCGCGGCCATCTGGGCGCAGAACGGGATTCCGTGGTGGTTCTTCCAGTCACTCCCGGAGCCCGTGGGCGGCGCGGGCCTGGAGAGCGTGGACCCGGGCGGAGTGATCGCCGGCTCGATCGGCCCCGAGCACAACGTCGGCTGCGTGGCCTACTGCTCGACGGAGATCATCGAGCCAGGGGTGATCCGGCATATCGAGGGCACCCGGTTCACCCTCGGCGAGCCAGCCGGGCCGGCGTCGGAGCGGTGCAGGCTGATCTCGGCTGCGTTCGCCGCGGGCGGGCTGAAGGCACCAGTCGAAGCCCGGCTGCGCGACCAGATCTGGCTCAAGCTCGTCGGCAACGTGGCGTTCAACCCGATCACCGCACTGACCAGGGCGACGCTCGGGGAACTTGGCACGGTGCCCGAGATGCATGACCTGCTCCGGGCGATCTTCAGTGAATGCGCTGCGGTGGCCGGCCGGCTCGGGATCAGGTTCCCTGTCTCGCTGGACCGGCGGCTTGAGGCCGGACTGGCCGTGGGCGACCACAAGACATCGATGCTGCAGGACCTGGAGGCCGGGAAGCGGCTCGAGCTGGACTGCATGACCGGAGCGGTCGTGGAACTTGCTGAGCGACTGGGCATCGACGTCCCGCATGTCCGGACCGTCCATGCCTGCGCGAAGCTCCTTGACCATTTGCGGACCGCATCATCACGCCAGGCCAGCAGCCGCCGGTGAGGCCCGGCTTCATGGAAAAGCGATCCGTCGCTACAAGCGTCATCAGCCCGCTCGGACTTGTGCAAAGCGCCGCCACAGCGTCAGCGCGGCTACGGCCAGCACGACGACAGCGACCACTGTCAGGACGACGCTGGCCGGCGGGATCTGCAAGGCCAGGATCCGGCGAGGCTACGCCCGCTGCCCGGGGGACACCAGGCCGCTCTCGTAGGCGATGACGACGAGCTGGGCGCGGTCGCGGGCATTGAGCTTGGTCATGATGCGGCTGACGTGGGTCTTGGACGTCAGCGGGCTGAGGTAGAGGCGGGCAGCGATCTCGTCGTTGGACAGCCCGGCCGCGACGAGTGCCATCACCTCGCGCTCCCGCGTCGTCAGGACTTCCAGTATCCGGTTCGTTGCTGGCGGGCGGTCTGGCCGGCTGGCGATGTCGGTGATGAGCCGGCGTGTCACGCCAGGTGACAGCAGCGCATCGCCGCGGGCGACGACCCGGACGGCCTGGATCAGCTCGGCGGGCTCGGAGTCCTTGACGAGGAAGCCGCTGGCACCAGCCCGGATGGCCTGGTAGACGTACTCGTCGGACTCGAAGGTAGTCAGGATGATCACTTTCACCCCGGCCATGTCCTCGTCGGCCGCCAGCCGCCGGGTGCCCTCCAGGCCGTCGACGCCGGGCATCCGAATGTCCATCAGGACGACATCTGCCCGCTCGCGGCGGGCCAGGTCCAGCGCCTGTGCGCCGTCGGCCGCCTCGCCGACCACCTCGATGCCGTCGGCCGAGTCGAGCAGCACACGGAAACCGGCTCGGATGAGGGCCTGATCGTCGGCGAGCAGCACGCGGATCACGACCGCGTGCCTTCCCCGAGCGGCGCGGTGGCGGAGTCGGCGGCCTGCCTGTCGAGAGGCAGCCGGGCGGCGACCAGGTAACCCCCGGCAGGAGCAGGGCCGGCCTCGACCACGCCGCCGACCGATGACGCTCGCTCACGCATGCCGATGAGCCCGTGCCCGGTCCCTTCACTCAGGGCGGCCGGGGAGCCCCGGCCGGTGTCGGCGACATCGATCCGCAGCTCGGCGTCGTCGTAGGTCAGCGACACCGTCGCGGTAGCCGGCCCGGCGTGCCTGATGGCGTTGGTCAGTGACTCCTGCACGATCCGGTAGGCAGCCAGGTCGACCGCCGCCGGCAGTGGCCGCGGCTGGCCCGTCACCCGGAGGCTCGTTGCCAGTCCGGCCCGGACGGTCCCGGTGACCAGGGCGTCGATCTGCGCAAGCCCGGGCGCCGGCTGGGTCGTGTCGCCATCGTCGGCCTGGCGCAGCACGTTGAGGATCGCTCGCAACTCGCGCAGGCCCTCCTTGCTGGCGACCTTGATGGCCTGCAGCGCTGTGGCGGCCGCATCGGGTTGCTCGGCGAGCACGTGGGCGGCCACCCCGGCCTGCACGTTGATG